>DSDS01000011.1 GCA_011048585.1 Desulfurivibrio alkaliphilus
CGACGGGAAAACGCCGGCGAACCCAACCGGAGCGAAAATACCATTTTGGTGGTCAGCGACCGGGTCCGCCACTGCGAAGAACTGGCGGAGCTGCTCAAGGAATTGGGAGTGACCGCCCGGGTGCTGACCGGCGCCACCCCGGCCGAGGAGCGGACCGAGTTGGTCAAAGCCCTGCAGCGGGGGGAGGTCCGGGTACTGATCTCCACCGTCCAACTGATCGGCGAGGGATTTGACTGCCCCGGCCTGGACAGTCTCTTTCTGACCACCCCCATCAAGTTCAGCGGCCGCCTGCTGCAGGTGGTGGGCCGCATCCTGCGCCCCGCCGCCGGCAAGCGACCCAGGGTTTACGATTATGTCGATCCGGTGGGGGTATTGACCCACTCGGCCCGTTCCCGGGCTTTAGCCCTTAACTGTTGAGCATTGAGCAACGAAGAGCCTCGGGATACGGCAACCGTCAACGCCGGAGAGAGCCGGGGGGCGGGGTGTGGTGAAGGTCGGTTTTTGACCGCGGGAGGGATAAAAAAAGGGCTCCGGAGAGAGAACCCCGGAGCCCGGAAAAGCGCTCTTGCCGGACCGAAAAAAATCAACCGGTAGCGGCGGCCTGCTTGCGGGAGGTCTCGGTCGGGGCCGGGGTGGAAGAGGCCGGCGGCGAAGCCGGACTGGTGGCGGAAGAAGCCGGGCCGGAACCTTTTTTAGCCGTGGAGGCCGCGTGGGCCGCCGCCTCCTGCACCTGGGCGTCCCACTCCTCCTTGGGAATGGAGGAGCCGGGCACCAGGCGCAGCTCCTTGCTGCGAGACTTGATCTCGCCGCTCAAGGCGGCGCCGGATTCCACCTCTAGATCGGTGGCCTCAACCTTGCCGTTGATCACCCCCTTGTGGGAGATCTGAAACTTTTTGACATTGACATTGCCTTCCACCCGCCCGGAGCAAACAAAGGTATTAACCAGGATATCGCCAACCACCACCCCGGCTTCGCCCAGGATCAGATAATCTCCCCGGACATCGCCCTTGATCCGGCCATCCAACCGCAGTTTGCCCTTGAAGGAGACATCCCCGACCAGCTCCATATCCTGGCCGATCAGGCTAGTCACCGCCACATCCGCACCTTCCCCCTTATCTTTTCTCCAGAAAGCCATCTCCCTTTCACCCACGTTTATTTAATAAGCTTGGAGAGCAAAATCCGTGCAACTCCCGGGGGGCGGACCCTACCGGACTTCCTGGCCGCGAACCGCCCCGCCGCGGGCCGGAACATCTCCGGCCACTATCGAGGCCACCTGCACAAAACGGTAAGGATCGATGGCCTTGCCGTTGTAAAGGATGGTGTAGTGAAGATGGGGGCCGGTGCTGCGGCCGGTATTGCCCAGCAAGGCTATCTCCTGGCCCCGCACGACCTTCTCGCCGGCCTTGACCAGACTGCGTTGCAGGTGGAGATAACGGGTCTGAAAGCCGTTGCCGTGGTCGATCTCCAGGTAGTTGCCGTTACCCCGGGTATAGCTACTGGTGGTTACCGTGCCCGGGGCCGGAGCGACGATCCGGGTGCCGACCCGGTTGTGGATATCCAGGCCGTCGTGCATGGCCGGCCGGCCGTGAAAAGGATCGGCCCGGCGGCCAAAGGGAGAGGTCAGGGTGCCGGGAACCGGAGTCCCCAAGGGGACCGACTGAATAAAATCGAGGTAGTGATCGACCTTGAAGGTCAAATCACCGTAAAATTCGTCGGCCAGGCCGATGTAGGGACCACCGGCATTGCTGCGGCCATCGCCCGTTTCCAGCTCGATCCCCACCGCGCTGAGGATCGACTCGATCACTTCGCTGCGCTGGCGCAACTCCTCCATGGCGGTATCAAGCATAACCCGCTGCTCCTCCTCCTGATCGGCAGCCCGGGCCAGCATCTGGTGATGCTTTTCCTTTACCGCGGCCAGCTCATACTTGACCGCCGCGTTTTGGGCCCGCAAAGTCACATTCTCCACCGATGCCCGCCACCCCACCGCACTGGCCAGCAGCAGGGCCACCGTCGCGCAGGCCAGGGCCATCAGGCACCGCTTCCGGACCGACAGCGCTCGGGTCTTTCCCCTTTCGCTGGTTACTAAAAAGTGAAGTTTTGCACCCATGCAATCCCCCGATTTTGATTTGATAATTGCGTGAGTATCATAACAGTATCAAATCACCCGAGCCATAAAAAAAGAGAAAAAAGCCCGGCTCCCACTTTCCGTTAGCACGTTTTTCCATTATGATAAACATAAGCTGAAAAAATGCTGCCGTGCCCCCAAGGTCACGCCCCACCCCTTCCCGCCGCGGAGTCAACCGGAAGCGACCGACCAGCGATGAAAAAAAAGAGCAACCGACCCGGCCGCGGCTTTGCCGCCGTGGTCGAAAACTATCTTCACGACCAGGCCATGGCCCGGGCCGCGGCCGCCGACCTTCACGACCGCCCCTCCCTGGCCGCCATACTCAGGAGCTTCCCGCCGCCCCAGGAGGAACTGGATCTCCATGGCCTGACCTCCGGGGAGGCGGAAAAAGCGATTCGCCGCTTCGTCTTACGCTGTCGGGAAATTCGGCTGACCACCCTGCGGATCATCACCGGCAGGGGTTTGCACTCCCCCGGCCAGCCAGTCCTGCCGGGGGTGGCCGAGGCCACCCTGGAGGAGCTGAAAAGAAAGCGGCTGGTGCTGGCGTTTCATTGGGAGAAAAAGAAGCGGGGCCGGGAAAGCGGAGCTATAATAGCCTATCTATCGCGCGGCCATGAAACACCAAATTCAAGGGGCAAAACGCCATGACCACTGCAACTGTTACCTTTTTCACCCCCTATCCATTTAAGTTGGGAGAAAAGATCCGTATCACCACCGGGCCCCGCCGGGGCGACTGGGAAGTGGTGGACCTGGATGAACAAAAAGTCACCCTGCGGTGTCCAGTTTCCCAGCGCCTGGTTACCTGGGACCACTTTCTGCACCTGAGCGAAACCAAAGATAACTGCCCCTGGCCGGCCTGAACGGTCACCCCCTCCAAGGAGAGAATTCAGATGTCCGCCCGAGATTCAGCCACCCCCCAACATTCCCCAGCGCAGACCACCTGGTACGCGCTAACTGCGGAACAAGCCACCGAGCAACTGAAGGTTGACCCGACCAGCGGCCTGAACGGCGCGGAATGGCAACGGCGGCGGGAACTCTACGGGGCCAATATCCTGACCCCGCCCCGCAAAAAGGGGCCGCTGCTGCGCTTCCTTCTCCAGTTCCACAATGTCCTGATCTACGTGCTGCTGGGCGCGGCGGTGGTGACCATGCTGATGCGCCACTGGTTGGATGCCGGAGTGATCTTCGGGGTGGTGGTGGTCAACGCCCTGATCGGCTTCATCCAGGAGGGCAAAGCGGAGAGAGCCTTGGAGGCGATTCGCAACATGCTCTCCCAGCAGGCCATGGTCCTGCGGGAGGGCAAGCGGGCTCTGATCCCCGCCGAGGAACTGGTGCCCGGCGATATCGTTTTCCTGCAATCGGGCGACAGGGTGCCAGCCGACCTGCGGCTGCTTAAAGCGAAGGAGCTGCGGATCGACGAGGCCTCCCTGACCGGCGAATCGGTCCCCAGCGAGAAAGCCAGCGCTCCGGTGGCCGCCGAGGCCGCCATCGGCGACCGCAACTCCATGGCCTACTCCGGCACCCTGGTCACCTACGGCCAGGGGACCGGGGTGGTGACCACCACCGGCGACGAGACCGAGCTGGGCCGGATCAACAGAATGTTGGCCGAGGTCCCGCCGCTGACCACCCGCCTACTTGTCCAGATGGCTTATTTCGGTCGCAAACTCACCGTGGCCATCTTTACCCTGGCCGCGATCACCTTTGCCTTTGGCTATCTACTGAAGGGCTTCGGGGCCGACGAGATGTTTCTGGCCACGGTGGGCCTGGCGGTGGCCGCCATTCCCGAGGGCCTGCCGGCGATCATCACCATCACCCTGGCCTTGGGGGTACAGGCCATGGCAGGGCGCAACGCCATCGTCCGGCGGTTGCCGGCAGTGGAAACCCTGGGCTCGGTCACCGTTATCTGCTCCGACAAAACCGGCACCCTGACTAAAAACGAGATGACCGTCCAGGAGGTGGTAACCACCCGCCAAGGCTTCACGGTGTCCGGAATCGGCTACGCCCCCCGCGGGGTGTTCAGCCTGGAGGGAAATGGTGAGGGCGAGGATATCAATCCCCACGATTTTCCCGCCCTGGCCGAGATCTGCCGGGCGGCCGTGCTCTGCAACGATTCCGCGATTGTGCCCGCCGACGACGACCAGTGGCAGGCCAACGGCGACCCCACCGAAGCGGCCCTGCTGACCATGGCGATGAAAGCGGGCCTGGAGATTGAAACCCTGCGCACCCAATACCCCCGCGCCGACCTGATTCCCTTCGAATCGGAACACAAATTCATGGCCACCCTCCACCATGATCACCGTGGTCGGGCCATGATCTACCTCAAAGGAGCCCCCGAGGTGGTACTGAGCATGTGCGCCGGACAGTGGCAGGAGGGGGAGCTCCGGGAATTGGATCGGGCCTTCTGGGAAGAACAGATGGAGAAGATTGCCGGGCGAGGCCAGCGTCTCCTGGCCCTGGCGGTCAAAAATCCCGATGGGGGACAGCAAGAGCTTAATTTTGCCGATGTCAAGGAAGGGATGACCCTGCTGGGTCTGGTGGGCATCATCGACCCGCCCCGGGAGGAGGCGATTACTGCGGTCAGCCAGTGCCGCGCGGCCGGCATCCGGGTCAAGATGATCACCGGCGATCACGCCGTCACCGCCCGGGCCATTGCCAGCCGCATGGGGTTTGCCGCCACCGAGCAGGCGGTTACAGGCCAGGAGATCGAGGGGATGGACGATGCCACCCTGCGGCGCCAGGCCCTGGCCGTCGATGTTTTTGCCCGAGTCAGCCCGGAACACAAGCTGCGCCTGGTGCGCCTGCTCCAGGAGTCCGGCGAGGTGGTGGCGATGACCGGCGACGGAGTCAACGACGCCCCGGCCCTCAAACAGGCCGATGTCGGGGTGGCCATGGGGATCAAGGGCACCGAGGTGGCCAAGGAGGCGGCGGAGATCGTGCTGACCGACGACAATTTCGCCTCCATCGCCCATGCGGTACGGGAGGGGCGGACCGTTTACAACAATATCCGCAAGTCGATCACCTTCATCCTGCCCACCAACGGGGGCCAGGCCGGGGTGATCATCGCCGCCGTAATGGCCGGCCAGATCCTGCCCATCACCCCGGTACAAATTCTCTGGGTCAACATGATCACCGCCGTCACCCTGGCCCTGACCCTGGCCTTTGAACCCGCCGAACCGGACGTGATGGAACAACCACCCCGCGACCCCCGGGAGGGGATTTTAAACGGCTTTTTGATCTGGCGGGTATTTTTTGTTTCCCTGATCATGGTGGCGGGAGTGTTCAACTTTTTCGTCTGGAAGGTGGAGCAGGGAGTAGAGATCGAGGTGGCCCGGACCACGGCGGTCAATACCCTGATCCTCTTCCAGATCTACTATCTTTTCAACTCCCGCTCGCTGCACCATCGGATCGACAGCCTGAAACTGTTCCACCAGAACCGTTACGTGCTGATCGCCATCGGGGCGGTTATCTTCCTTCAGGCCCTCTTCACCTACGCCCCCTTCATGCATCGCCTCTTCGGCACCGCCCCGGTCGCCGCCGGCGACTGGCCGCTGATGATCCTGGCCACCGCCAGCGTCTTCTTCCTGGTGGAGGGGGAAAAATGGCTGCTGCTCCGCTGGCGGGCCCGCAGGGAACGCCAGCGGCCCAAATCTTAGGCGGCCCGGGGAAGCTCTCCGGGGTTATCCCAACTCCCGGGCAGCGGGGGGATAACCCCAGGCCCGACGGGCATCGTCACAGCGCGGTCTGAAATAGCGGGCAGGCGAGTTGCTGGATCTGGTCAACCAGGAGGGCCAGCATCCTGCTCAAAGAGCGAGGGGTGGCCGCTGGGCTTGATACCCACCCCGTACACCCCGTGCGGGTTATCGGGCTCCTTAGGGCTCCTCGAAGGCCAGCAGCGAGGGATGCTTGAGGGAGAAGACCGCAAAACCGCTCATCAGGGCATCGGCCAGCGGTATCCGACGGGCCATGCCAAGCAGAAAAAACCCCTCGGCGTAAATTTATTTTATTGAAATATCGGTATAATTGTGGCTGCAATCCTAACATTTTGGGCTTGGAGTCTGCGCAACGGCGTTTTCAAAAACTACGACAATTTAAAAGGTTGGGTGCATGCCGGGAATTGCTGGGTCCGAGTGGATAAAATGCGGGAATCGGAACTGGTCACCTTGCGCCGCAGCAAGATCGGTTTTATATTCCAGCAGTTCTATCTGATTCCGGGTTTGAGCGTGCTGGACAACATTGCCCTGCCCCTGCTCTTCAGCAAAACCCGAGTGGAGAAGGAGAGGATCGAGGAGCTGGCCGGACAGACCAGCCGCACCATCCATATCAAGGATGGGGTCATTATCGAATAGCGTTTTTTCACCTTATTACAGTAACCAAATAGATGTCTGGAGGAAGCAGGGATGTTCAAGCGAGTAGGACTTTTCATTCTCACCAACCTGGCAATTGTGCTGGTCCTCAGTATCGTTCTCAGTCTACTGGGGGTGGGCTCGATCCTGGAGGAGTCAGGCGTCGGGCTCGACATGCGCAGCCTGATTATCTTCGCCGCCGTCTTCGGCTTCGGCGGCTCGTTTATCTCGCTGGCTATCTCCAAGTGGACCGCCAAAAGACTAACCGGAGCCAAGGTGATCACCACTCCCCGCAACGAAACCGAGGTCTGGCTGGTGGAAACGGTGCGCCAGCAGGCCCGCACCGCCGGAATCGGCATGCCGGAAGTGGCGATCTATGATGCCCCCGATGTCAACGCCTTTGCCACCGGAGCCCGTAAGAACAGCGCCTTGGTGGCGGTGAGCACCGGGCTGCTGCGCTCGATGAGCCGGGATGAGGCGGAAGCGGTACTGGCCCACGAGGTCAGCCATGTGGCCAATGGCGACATGATCACCCTGGCTCTGATCCAGGGGGTGGTCAACACCTTTGTCATCGTGGCCTCGCGGGTGGTGGGCCACTTTATCGACCGGGTGGTCTTCAAAACCGAACAGGGCCATGGTCCGGCCTTCTACATCACCTCGATCATCGCCCAGTTGGTCTTCGGAATCCTTGCCAGCACCATTGTCTTCTATTTCAGCCGCCGGCGTGAATTTCGCGCCGATGCCGGCGGAGCCTATCTGGCCGGCCGGGAGAAGATGGTGGCCGCCCTGGAAAAGCTGCGCCGCAGTGTCGCCCAACCCCATCTACCGGACCAGATGGCCGCCTTCGGCATCTCCGGCGGGGTTGGCCAGGGGATCAAGCGGCTGTTTATGACCCACCCTCCCCTTGAGGAGCGGATCGCCGCCCTGAAGAGGGGTTGATTCCTAAGGTGGCGGCGGCCCCTCCCCCGGGGGGCGGCCGCCGCACCCCTGCCCTTGGCTGTCACCGCAGGAGCACTTCCCCTCCGCGCCACAGGCGGCGCCACAGGAACACCCCCCCTTCCGCCCCAGCAGAACCCGCCACAGGTAATACCCCGCCCAACCCAGCACCACCGCAATAATCAGATATTCCCAGATCATAGCTTCGCTCCTTTACCCGGTAACACTGTACCCTCTTGATCGCCGACCCGACCGGGCGACCGCTTTTTCTATTAACAACCCGCTCTGTTTTAGTCTAGCCTGATTTTATTTCAAAATCTTCAAAAATTGTTGACGGCAAAACTAAGAGCCGTTATAGAGGCAGGCCAGCAGAGAAATGTAATTACCCCCCATAATAAGGTAAAAAGTTCCGCGGGTCCCATAAACGGGAACCTGCCGAGGGTAAAGGAGGTTTGTGATGGCGAGAGTTGTTTTGCGCCGGATGGCCAAAAATCAAAGAGGCGTGATTGCGGTGGTAAAGGTTGGCGGAGAACTGGGCCAACGGATTCGGGAGATGGGCCTGGTTCCCGGCACCCGGATCACGGTGCAGGGCCGGGCGCCGCTCAATGATCCGGTGGCCCTGCGGGTCATGGGCGGCACCCTGACCCTGCGCAACAACGAAGCGGATTACATCGAGGTCGAAATCCAGGAGGAGCAGCGATGAAAACCCCGTTGACTTTCGCCCTGGCCGGCAATCCCAACGCCGGCAAGACCACCCTCTTCAATGCCCTGACTGGAGCCCGCCAACACGTGGGCAACTACCCGGGGGTCACCGTTGAGAGAAAGAGCGGGATTCACACTCTGCCCGACGGCACCAACTGTAATATCGTCGACCTGCCGGGAACCTACTCGCTCACCGCCTACTCCATTGAAGAGGTGGTGGCCCGGGACTTCCTGGTTCAGGAGCGACCGGACGTGGTGATCAACATCGTCGACGCCTCCAACCTGGAACGCAACCTCTACCTTACCATCCAGCTTATGGAGCTTGGCGTGCCGCTGATCATCGCCCTGAACATGATGGATGTGGCCCATGACCGGGGCATCGAGATCGACCCCGAGCGACTCTCCGCCCTGCTGGGGGTGCCGGTGGTACCCATCGTGGCCCGTGGCGGCAGGGGAATCAGCAACCTGATGGCGGAAGCCCACCGCCTGGGGCAGGACACCGCGGTCTGGCGGCCGCTGCGGGTCTCCTACGGGGAAGATCTGGACAGCATGCTGCTGCAGATGGAAAAGGTGATCGAGGAACATGACCTGCTGACCGACACCTATTCGCCGCGCTGGCTGGCCATGAAGTATCTGGAGAACGACAGCCAGATCCGGGAGAAGGGGGCCCGCACCAGCCGGCAAGCCGCCACCCTTTTGGAGGGGATGGCCGCAGAGGCCACCCGCCATCATCAGGTTACCCTGGGGACTCTGCCCGAAGCCCTGATCGCCGACCAACGCTACGGCTTTATCAAGTCGGTCCTCCGCCAGGGGGTGTTAAGCCTGCGCCATGATCCCGACCGGCTCTACACCACCGACCGGATCGACCAGGTTCTCACCAACCGTCTGCTGGGGCCGGTGATCATGCTGGCGATCCTCTTCGGTCTCTACACCTTCACCTTCACCTACAGTGAACTGCCGGTGGCCTGGCTGGAAGGGTTTTTCGGCTGGATGGGGGACCTGGCCGAAGCCGCCCTGCCCGACGGCCCCCTCAAATCCCTGATCATCTCCGGGATAATCGACGGGGTTGGCGGAGTCCTGGGCTTCGTCCCCCTGATCATGTTCATGTTTTTCGGGATCGCGGTACTGGAAGACTCCGGCTACCTGGCCCGGGTGGCCTTCATGATGGACCGGGTCTTCCACACCTTTGGCCTCCATGGCAGCTCGGTGATGGCCTACATCGTTTCCGGGGGGATTGCCGGGGGCTGCGCGGTGCCGGGGGTAATGGCCACCCGCACCCTGAAATCGCGCCGCGAACGGTTGGCCACCCTGCTCACCGTCTCCTTCATGAACTGCGGCGCCAAGCTGCCGGTACTGGCTCTGCTCACCGCGGTCTTCTTTGCCGGCCGCCAGGCCATGGTGATGTTTCTCCTCACCCTGCTGGCCTGGGCGGTAGCCATGGTGGTGGCCAAAATCTATCGGCTCACCGTCCTCAAGGGGCCATCGACCCCCTTTGTCATGGAGCTGCCGCCCTACCGCTTTCCCACCCTCCGCGGCCTGCTGATTCACACTTGGGAGCGGACCTGGCACTATATCAAGAAGGCGGGCACGGTGATTCTGGCCATCTCCGTCATCCTCTGGGCGATGATGACCTACCCCGGCCTACCGGACCAGGAGGAGGCGGAGTTTGCCGCCCAGCGGGAGTCGGCCCGGAGCGAATATTTTGCCAGCGAGGATGAGTTGGCTCAACGGCTGGGCGCCATTGACCGGCGGGAAGCGGAACGGAGCCTGGAGCTGTCCCTGGCGGGCAGGATCGGTCGCAGCCTGGAGGGGATCAGCCGGCTGGCCGGTTTCGATTGGCGAACCAACATCGCCCTGGTGGGCGGTTTCGCCGCCAAGGAGGTGGTGATATCTACCCTGGGCACCGCTTACTCCCTGGGAGAAGTTGGTCCCGAAGCGAGCGAATCTTTGGCCACGACCCTGGCCAACGATCCGGCCTGGAATCCGGTCAAGGCCCTGGCGATGATGGTCTTCGTGATGTTCTACGCCCCCTGTTTCGTCACCGTGGTCTGTATCGCCCGGGAAGCGGGCTCCTGGAAGTGGGGGGCGCTGGCCATGGGCTTCAACACCGTTTTCGCCTTTGCCATGGCGGTCCTGATATATCAGGTCGGCATGTTCCTGGGGCTGGGGTAGAGCCTCCGGGCCGGAGGCTCCCCGGCTAATCCAGGGTTTCCGGCACCATCTCCCGCAGCTCCTGGAGAGCCCCCTCGAGATCGGCGCCCGGCGGCAGAGAGAGGGTGGCATGCCCCACCTTGCGCCCCGGGGCCGACGATTTGCCGTAGGCGTGCAGATGGAGATTGGGGGTGGCCAGCAGGGCCGGAGTGTCGGGCAGCTCACCGATGAAATTGATCATCGCCGCCGGGCCGTTCAGGGCGGTATCCCCCAGGGGCCAACCGCTGATGGCCCGCAGGTGGTTCTCAAACTGGCTGGTAACCGTCCCCTCGATGGACCAGTGGCCGGAGTTGTGAACTCTGGGCGCGATCTCATTGGCCACCAGCTCGCCCCCCACCTGAAAAAATTCAAAGGCCAATACCCCGACATAGGCAAACTTCTCCATCACCCGCCGGGTGTACTCCTCGGCCCGCTCCTGGTAGGGATCCGCGACGCAGGCCCGCGAGAGCCGGAGAATTCCCTGGCGGTGGGTGTTTTCCGCCAGGGGATAAAACTTCATCCCGCCATCCCGGCCCCGAACCGCCACCATGGACAACTCCCGTTCAAAGGGGACCAGGGATTCCAGAATTAACGGCGTGCCCCCCAGACCGGCCCAGGCCGCATCCAGATCGGAGGTTTGGCGCAGCACCGCCTGACCCTTGCCGTCATAGCCCAGGCGGCGAGTTTTGAGGACGGTCGGCAGCCCCAGTTCGGCGGCGGCCGCCGCCAGCTGCTGGCGGCTTTCCACCGGGCGATAGGCAGGAGTGGGAATAGCAAGCTCTTGAAAACATTCCTTTTCCCGCAGGCGATCCTGGGCCACCTCCAACACCGCCGGCTGGGGAAAAACCGGGCAGTGCCCGGCCAAAAAAGCCATGGCGGCCACCGGCACATTCTCAAACTCGAAGGTAACCAGATCCACCCGCCGGGCCAGGGCAGCCAAGGCCGCCTCATCGTCGAAGGCCGCCACGGTCAGGGGAGCCACCTGCCCCCCGCAGGCCTGGGGGTTGGGGTCGAGCATTTCAAAACGCAAACCCAGGGGGTAACCGGCCAGGGCCAGCATCCGCCCCAGCTGACCGGCCCCGATGATCCCCACCCTCATGATGAAACCCCCGTGGGCAGCCGGGGATCGGGGTCGGCCAGCACCGCCGCGGTCTGGGCGGCCCGGAATTTGTCCAGGGCTGCGGCCAGGCCGGAATCCTGATTGGCCAGGATGGAGACGGCCAGCAGGGCGGCGTTTTTGGCGCCGGCCGGGCCGATGGCCAGGGTCCCCACCGGAATCCCGCCGGGCATCTGGGCGATGGAGAGCAGGGAATCAAGCCCGTTTAAGGCCTTGGACTGCACCGGCACCCCCAAAATCGGCAGAGTGCTGCGGGCGGCCACCATCCCGGGCAGATGGGCGGCGCCCCCGGCGCCGGCGATAATGACCCTAAGTCCGCGCTGCCGGGCACTACCGGCATATTCATACAGCAGCTCGGGGGTGCGATGGGCGGAAACCACCCGTACCTCGTGAGGCACCGCGAACTGTTCCAGAACCTCAACGGCATGGCGCATGGTCTCCCAGTCGCTGCGGGAACCCATGATTACTCCAACCTGGGCATCCATCGGCTTTGCTCACCTCATCAAAATTTGGGTTAAGGACAATTACCAGCGCGATTATAGCCAACTTCTTAATCGGCGGAAAGTTAATATCTACAAAATCCAGGCATGGACATGAACCCGGAAGCACCAAAAAAAAGGGACCGCGCAGCACCGCCGGGCAGGCGGAGCCACACGGCCCTCCTTATTCGCAATCCACCCTCACCGCCGCGGGGCGGCAAGGAATCTGCTTTAGTTCAGCTCCTTCATGATCGCCTCGGTAACCTCGCCGATGGAGGGGCGACCATCCACCGAGATCACCTTGGTGTCGCCGCCCAGCCCCTTGAAGAAGTTGACCGCCGCCATGGTCCCGGTTTTATCATCGTAGTAGATATCGTGCCGCTTGTCGATGGCGGCGTCATCCTGGTCGTCGGGGCGGGTTTTCAGCTCACCGCCGCAGACCCGGCAAACCATCTTGCCGTCCTTCTCCACCGGCTTGATGGCATCGAAGGCGATATGGTTGGGATGGTTGTTGTCGTTAACGCAGAGCCGCCGGCCGGTGATCCGCAACTTGGCCACGTCCCGGGGCAGCACGATCTCAATTACGTAGTCCAGGTTCATCCCGGCATCCTTCAGGGCCTTGGCCAGGGTTTCGGCCTGCACCTTGTTGCGGGGAAAACCATCCAGAATCCAGCCTTTCTGGCAATCACTCTCCTGCAGGCGGTTGAGGATCATGGGGATGGTGATATCATCGGGGACCAGATCACCACGATCGATATAGGCCTTGGCCTTTTTGCCCAGCTCGGTACCGCCACCGATATTTTGCCGGAAGATCGCTCCCGACTCGATGTGGGGCATCCCGTATTTTTTCTGGATAATGGCACCTTGGGTGCCCTTGCCACTGCCGTTGGGTCCGAATACCAGAATGTTCATCGGCTCTCTCCTTGCGTGGGGGTTAATATAGTATGGTTAAGGCTCGGTAAATTTCAGGCCCGAACTATAAACCACCCCGGCGGGAAAGCCAAACAAAAGATAGCCACCCTCTACCACAGCAGGATCTGCGGGAACGGTAACAGGGGGAGGGCTCAGGCCCGCGACTGGCTGAGGAGATGGGGCTACCGGGCGTGGAGCCTTCGAAACTCGAGAATCAGGGCCTGACGGGCGGCGGTATCCATACGGAAATAGAGAGGGGAGAGCATCAGAATGCGGATCGCTTCTTGAACAGTCATGGCGTCACCTCCTTGAGCCGGCTGCAATTCTGCCGGCGCAGAGCTTTTGCCGAACTGATCGGCACAAGGAGGTGAAACCATTAATCAGCCGGCTGACGGCTTCCGCAGCATGGGCTGACCCAGGGATTTTTCAATCCGGCTGATCATCGGCCCGTCTTCACGCCCGGCTAGGGTAAAGGCGGTCCCGCTACTGGCCGCCCGGCCGGTACGGCCGGTGCGATGGATGTATGCCTCTACGCTGTCGGGCATATCATAGTTGATGACATGGGAGATGGCCGAGATATCGATGCCCCGGGCGGCGATATCGGTGGCCACCATGATCTTGAACCGCCCCTCCTTAAAACCGCTCATGGCCCGGGTGCGCTGGGACTGGGAGAGGTTGCCCTGCAGCGAGGTGGCGCTGTGGCCGGCCTTGCTGAGTTGGGTGGCCAGGCTGCGGGCCTTGTGTTTGGTGCGGGTGAAGATCAGGGCCGAGCTGATCTCGGCCTGCTGCATGAGATCCCTGAGCAGAGCCGCCTTACCGGGCTGCTCCACCTGGTAGAGGACATGGGCCACAGTGGCGGTGGGGGCCTGCCGAGCAACCTGCACGGTGGCCGGATCGGTGAGGATTTCGCCGGCCAGCCGCCTGATCTCCGCCGGCATGGTGGCGGAAAAGAGCAAGGTTTGCCGCTGCTTGGGCAGATGCTGCAAAATTTTGCGAATGGTAGGCAAAAAACCCATGTCGAACATATGGTCGGCCTCATCGAGGACCAGGTGCTTGACCTGACTCAGGTTTACCGCCCTCTCACCCAGATGATCAAGCAGGCGCCCCGGACAGGCCACCACAATCTCTACTCCGGCCCGAAAGGCTTTGAGCTGTCCCTGCTTACTGACTCCACCGTACACGCTGACACTGCGCAGACCGGTGTTTTTGCCCAGCTTGCCGATCTCGATATGGATCTGTTCGGCCAGCTCCCGGGTGGGCGCCACCACCAGGGCCTGTACCTTCCCCCGGGGGAGAGCCAGCAGCTGATGGAGCAGGGGCAGAACGAAGGCGGCGGTTTTGCCGGTCCCGGTCTGGGCCAGTCCCATCAGATCCCGGCCGAGCAGGGCGGTTGGAATCGCCTGCTCCTGAATGGGGGTGGGGGTTTGATAGCCGCAGGCGGTGATACCGGCCTGCAGGGTGGGGTGCAGATTAAGTTCCTCGAAATTCATCCTTTAAAATCTCCTTTACCAGCGACGGCTCTTATTTTTAACCGGCGGCTTGGCCTCGTTGACCACCAGGGCACGATTGTTAATCATCTTGCCGTTGAGGTCCTCCATCGCCTTGTGCCCTTCGCCCCGGGTGGACATCTCGACAAAGGCAAACCCCTTCGACTGTCCGCTGTCACGATCATTAACGATGGCGGCACTGTTGATTGTGCCGTAGGGAGCGAACATCTCGTTCAGCTCGGTCTCGGTCATACTGTAGGCAAGGTTGCCGACATAAAGTTTCATGCTGTTTCTCCTTGGGTTAAGTGGTCAGCAGAAACTTTAAGCGAAGGTTCAATTCAAGGGCGGGAAAGGCACGCGGGAGAAAGGAAGGCTCGTTAAACGAGTATGCTCAGCACTTGAGATTAGACTGATTAGCTAAGTAGCATACCAGGATTCAAGTCACTTAGCAAGAACTGCTTTGAAGTTAGCTTCCCGCCGTAGAGCTCCCTAATCAACAGCAGTCGGGCCGCGAAAAAGCCGGGGGAGGACTGGAAGTAAAACCGGCCCAGGAAAGCTGGTTTTTTTTGACCAACGGCAAGCAGGGGAAGATGCGACAGCAGCATGGGGCTATCCCTCCCGGGAAACCGGCTGCAGCGGTTAGTGGCGCTCCAGTTCGGCGGCCAGCAGGGAGAGATGCTGTTTCTCCTCGGCGGCCAGGGCCAAAAACAGCTCGCGGCTGGCGGCGACTTCGCTGTGACGGGCCAGGCGAAGGTAGAGATCCAGGGCCTGGGTCTCCAGCCCCATGGCTTCGGCCAGCAGCTCTGGGGGCGTGGCGGCGGCCAGCAGGGCGGCAAGGGCGGTATCATCCGGGCGCCGCCCCCCTTCCAGCAGTTCCCCCTCCCGGCCGGGAGGGACCTCGTGGCCGGTCCGCTCGCAGTACTCTTGGAGCAGGCGGGCCTTATGCCCCTCTTCCAGGGCGGCCAGCCGCTCCCAGGTTGATCGAAACCCCGATTCCCCGGCCTGACCGGCCAGGTGGAGGTAGAATTGCCGCAACCCCTCCTCCATGGCGTAGGCCAAGGCGGCGGCCTGCTCATATTCGGCCCCGGCCGGCAAAAGCTCCAGGCCGGCGGCAAAAGGGCCCGTCGCCCGCTCTCCCTCCCAAGCCTTGATGCCGCCGGCCAGGTTGTAAACCTCTTTGAAGCCCTGCCCGCTGAGCAGCTGGGCGGCGGCTCGGCTGCGCCCCCCCACCGCGCAATAGGCGATTACCGGCTGGTCTGGGTTCAGTTCATCCAGGCGATCAGGCAGCTCCCGGATGGGAATCAACCGGGCGCCCGGCAGGTGCCCCTCCTCATATTCCCGGGGCTGACGGACGTCCAGCAGTTGGAAATCGTCGGCCGGATGGGAGTCCATATAGTCCCGCGCCTCAGCCGGGCTCAGATTGGCTATGGGGGTGAAGAGTTTTCTCCAGTTCATCGGCGACCTCCTCCAGGTTCATCCTACCGAGTGTAGCGGGTAAAGGGCATGGCCAGCAGGCGGAAAAAACCCAGCTGTTTGAACTCGCGGTGGGAGCCGATGCCGATCAATATTCCCTCCTGCTCCACCCGGGTCAGCAGGGTCCCGAAAAAACGATCCCAGATGGAGAAAATAACCCCGTAGTTGGTATCACGCTCCTTGATCTTGACCGAATGGTGGATTCGATGGAGAAAGGGAGGCACCAGCAGCAGCACCCAGATCTTTTCAAAAACCGGGCTGATCCGCAGGCTGCTGTGGTGAAACTGAATGGAAAGGTTGACCAGGATCTCAAAGAGCAGGTAGGCCATCAGGGGGATGCCGAAGGTGTAAATCACCGCCAAACGGACCAGGCCGGAAAGGAGAATTTCGCCAAGATGAAACCGGCTGGCGGTGGAGACATCCATGTTCATGTCGCTGTGATGCACCCGATGAAACCGCCACAAAAGGGGAACCTGATGGTTGAGCAGGTGCCAGAGCCAGATAAAAAAGTCAAGAATCAACACCCCGGCCGCAAGTTTGAGCCAGTAGGGCATTGCGATGGCATTGAGCAGCCCCAGGTTATGCTCCTGAGCCAGAAGCATCAGGCCGGCGATGGAGCTCCCGAAGATCAGGATATAGACCACCCCGTTGACCATCGCCAAAGGCAGATTGGTCAGCCAGCGCCGGGCTTTGGAAACCGTGGACGGCCGATAGCTGTAGGCCAGCTCGATCAGCAAAAAAAGCAGTACCCCGCCCAGGTAGGCGGGCAACTTAAGCACCTCCAGGGTTTCCCATTCCAGGCTCATAGCTTTGGCTCCTCCAGCTCCAGATCGGCCAGCACCGGCAAGTGGTCGCTGGCGATTTTGGAAATTTGCATCCGGCAGCGCTGCCGCTTACGGATGGTCAACGGCCCGCGAACAAAGATCTTATCCAGGCCGCCGGTGGGCGAGAAAGAGGGATAGGTGAGGTAGGGGCTCTGAAAATTCTCCTGGTGGCTGGAGGCGCAACGAAAACCCATGATCTCGGTAAACATGGGGGCCAGCCGGGTAAACCAGTCGTTGAAATCTCCGGCCACAATACAGGGCGCTTCCAAGGGCAACTCGACAAACTCCGGCGATTTGACCACCATCCCCACCTGTTTGGGACGCTCATAAAAAGAGAGGCCCAAGTGGAGGTTGAAGAGCGCCAGCGAGGCGGCATCCCCACCTTGCGGGCTCTCCACCTCGATGCGGGTAAAGAGGCAGCCCCGAGCCTTATGCCCGGGCAGGGTCAGATCAATATTGCGCTGGCTGGAGATGGGAAACCGGCTTAAGGTGGCATTGCCATAGTGGCCCTGGGTCAGGGCGACATTAAGGCCCAGGGCCCGATGGGCGTAACCGCAGAGCCCGGCGAACTCCTCGGCCAGGTCCAGGTTGCGGGAACGGGGCACCCCCACATCCACCTCCTGCAGCAGCAGAATATCCGGCTGGTGGTGTTCAATGATCCGGGCGATCCGTTCCGGCCGGAAGCGGCGATCCACTCCGATGGCCCGGTGGATGTTGTAGGACATCACGCGCAAGGGCATGGTTCCGCCTCACCTGACCCCCGGCTTTTTGCGCCGGGGGGGTTGACCGAGTTTCCGGCAGAAGCGGGCGATCGCCTCGAAATAGAGCCGGTCCACCCGCTCGATGATATTGTTGTGATCGGCCCCCGGCACAATCTGAAACTCCTTGCTCTGCGACCCGCAACTGGCCTGGAGAGCTTCGGCCAGGGCCACCGGAATCAGTTGATCGTGCTGGGCATGGAGAATATAGGTGGGCTTGGTGAAGAAAGCGATCTTCTGCACATTACAGAATCCGTCGGCCTCGCTGGTCAGACCGCAACTCCCCACATCAACCCCCAGGGCAAGTAGCAGGGGGATGGTGTGGGAGATTCCGCTTTCGATGATCAGTCCATCCACCAGCTCGGGAGCGGCGGCAGCCGCCAGATCGATGGCCGCCACACTACCCAGCGACCGGCCCATCACGGCCAGATGGCCGGTTTTCCCCTCCTGCCGCAGCGTTTCCCGAACCAGGGGTAAAAGCTGATGGGCGTCACGAATCATACCGCGCACCGTGGGCTCGCCGCCGGCTCGGCCGTAGCCGCGATATTCGGCCACCACCAGGTTGAGTCCCGCCTGGTTGAAGCGGGGCGCCAGCTCGTCGTAATCGGCGGCCACCTCACCGTTGCCGTGGAAAAAGAGAATGTTGACCGCCCCCGGTTCCGTTGCCCCCAGATGGTAGCGCAGCGGTAGCCGCACCCCCTTCTCCACCTCCACCTCCCGCTCAAACGAGCCCGCCGGAGGGTGGACCCAGTCGGCACGGGGGCAGAAGAGGGCGGACCGCACCGCCGGCTGTTCCAGTTTCTCATAAGTCATGGTTCTAATATCCATTTCGCTGTCACCCTGCAATGTTTATGATGCCGCCGGAGCGGGAATCAATTCGATTAAAGTTACTTCCGGTGGGGCCAGGAAGCGGATCGGCGGCCCCCAGGTTCCGGTCCCCCGTCCCACATAGAGATAGCGGCCGTCGGCGGCTACGCTGAGGCCGGTGGAAACCCTATAGGCCAACCAGGTAAAAAGGTTGAAAGGAAAAATCTGGCCCCGGTGAATATGGCCGGAAAGCTGCAAGTCCACCAGCCCTCCCGGCACCACCCTCGGTTGATGCCGGAGCAGGATATTAAAGGTCTCTTCGGGCAACAGCGCCAGCAATTCCTCCTCCTGGCCCGGCGGGGTGAGCCCCAGCCGCTCTCCGGTAATATCATCCACTCCCGCCACCGTCAACCAGGGAGTGACCCGGGACAATTCGCCGCGCAGCACGGTAAAGCCGGCACTCTCGTGAAAATCTAAGGAGGCGGTCGCGCCCACGTAAAATTCGTGATTGCCCAGGATGGCAAATTTGCCCAGCGGGGTCTTAAGCCTGCGGAACTGCTCCGCCAGCGGGGCGATACCATCCCCCTGCCCATCGACGATATCACCGGTGGCCAGCAGCAGATCCGGCCGGGCCTGGGCCACCACCGCAAGCATCCTCTCCAGACGCCTTTCCCGGACGATCAGGCCAAGGTGGATATCGGTAATCTGAACGATCCGCACCACCCCCTCCGCCGGGGGCAACTTGTCGCTGACAATCCGCACCTGCTCCAGGCGGATATCGAGCGCTTCCCGGTAACCATAAGCACAACCGGCGACGGCGGCAAGAAAGGCCAGCCAAAAAACAGCGGCCGGAGCCGGAACCCGGGCCGGCCAGCGGGAGGTCGCGACACCGGGCAACGCCAGTTTGGGCGGCCCGGCCAGGCGGATCCGCAACAGCCGCAGAGCATCCAGCATCAGCGCCACAACGGTGAATAAATAGAGAAACCCCATCCAGCCAAAACCGAGATGGGCCAGGAGCGTGGCCGCCACTGCCCCGCCCTCCCGCTCCAGCAGCCGCACCAGCACCGGGGCCAGAATCATCAGAAGCAGGAAAAGGCCGACCATCGCCCTCCCAGCCCCCAAATTGGGCAGAGCCCCGCGCAGCCGCCAATAAAAATAGCAGTGCATGGCCCCGTAAATTAGCAAAAAAGCGGACAGCAAGAGCAACATGGAATTTAATCGCCAAGTTTAATTTTTCCGGCCCTCCCGTTGCTTTACACCCTTGGAACGGGTAGAATGCGCTTGCAGCGCAAGCCCCGGCGCGGCCGGCCCAGGTCGGTAGCCCGGGACTTTTCTTTACTTTCACTCGGGAAAACAAGCATGGAACTGATCAACGTCGACCGGAGCAAATGCAAACGGGACGGTATCTGTATATCCGAATGCCCCTTCAGCCTGATCGGAGAAAGTGAGGATGGCGGTTATCCGGTGGCCCGCAAGGCCGCTCCCCGCATCTGCATCGACTGCGGCCATTGCCTGGCGGTCTGCCCCCACGGCGCCCTTACCTTTAAGGGCCAGGGACCGGAGAGTTGCCTGCCCCTGGACCGCAAGCTTAACCCCACTCCGGAAGCGGCGGCCCAGTTCCTGCGGAGCCGGCGCTCCATCCGCACCTACAAGGATAAGCCGGTTCCCCGGGAAGTTCTGGAGCAGCTGCTGGATATCAGCCGCTGGGCGCCATCGGCCAAGAACGCCCAGCCTACCAAGTGGCTGGTGATTGAATCGACCGCCGAGGTCCGCAGGCTGATCGGTCTGGTGGTTGAGTGGTTGCGGGAAAACGGCTCCTTCCCCGGGGTGGTCGCCGCCTGGGATCTGGCTGAGCGGGATCTGGTGCTGCGGGGCGCGCCCCATCTGGTGATCGCCTACGCTTCGGAAAAGGCGCTGAAGCCGGAGATCGACTGCACCATCGCTCTCACCTACCTGGACCTGGCCGCCCACGGCATGGGGGTCGGCACCTGTTGGGCCGGAATCTTCCTGGGCGCCATCTTCAACAACTACCTGCCCCTGATCGAAGCCCTCGGGCTCCCGGAAAACCACCGGGTCCACGGCGCCCTGATGCTGGGCTACCCCAAGTACCGCTATCAGCGCATCCCGCAAAGAAAAGCGACGGACGCCATCTGGCGCTGACAACGTCCGCCCCAACGGCAGGAACGGGCAGCCCCGGCGGGACGGACGGTTTCTTACCCGCCTGCAACCTAAATGGTCAAGTCGTTGCGAACCGCTTTCCGAGGGCCGCCATGGCCGGCGGGGCGCCAGTCACGGATGGGGGCCACCCGATCAAGCTCCGCTTTCTGCTCAAAACGGCTGAGACGGTCGTGGATCGCCTGCCAGATGCAGGGAATTTCCCGATGAATCTCGCAGCGACCATCCACCGAACCGCCGCAGGGGCCGTTCATCAGGCTTTTGGCGCAACGGGCCACCGGACAGAGGCCACCAGTGAGGTGCAACACACAATCACCGCAGCCGGCGCACTGCTCGCTCCATTCCCCCTGGAGGGCGGAGCCGCCGAAAAAGCTGGTGTTGACCGCCGGATAAACCTTGTCGGCGGGGCGCAGATTGGCGATGAAATTCACGCCGACTCCGCAGGCCATGGAGACAATGGCGTCATACTGCCCCTGCCAGCGGTCGATCTCATCGACATACTCCTTGTCACACTGGCGCACCAGGGTGGCCCCCTCAACCTGGACCTGCTGGCCGGCCTGCTTCTTGCCCAACCGGATCAGGGAGCAGAGCAGCTCCACCTCCCGCTCGCCGCCGGCGGAGCAGACCGAAACGCAACCCCGACAACCCAAAACCAGGATCCGCTCGGCATCCCGGACCATTGCCACTATCTCGTTAATCGGCTTACGCTCAGCGATAATCATGATTTATCCCCCTTGAACGGGCTGGGGCCCAGCTTAGTTACCTGGTCGTTCAACTCCTGGACCACCTGCACGAACTCGGGGTGAAAACCCCGCTCCAGGTGATGAAAAGCGATCCTGGCCTCCTCGGCCCCCAACTCAGCCAGAGCTTTCCGCACCGCCCCCACCCGGCGGGCGGCCCGTTGGCTGCCCATCAGGTTGTGGCACTCATCGGGTTTGCACCCCACCACGCAAACTCCGTCGGCCCCGTTCTCGAAGGCCTGGAGCAGGACGGAAACCTTGAGTTTACCGCCGCAGGCCAAGCGGTTGATGGTGGCGTTGACCGGGAAACCGTCGGCGGCCAGGCCCTCCTTGCCTTCGGCGCAAGCCTGCTGGGAGGTGTAATGACAACAAAAAACTTGAATATCCGGAGTAAAAGCCATCTCTATTACCTCCCCGCTCAGCGGCTGGCGCCGCAGGCGGCGATCAGGCGCTCGTCGGCGGATTCGTTAAGTTGAATGGCGGCGGCCGGGCATTCCGTCGAGCAGATCCCGCAGGCTCGGCATTCCCGGGGATCGATATAGGCCTTGCCACCCTGGTCGATTACCGGGATCCGCCAGGGACAGACCCGCACGCAGGTGAGGCAGGACACGCACTCATCACGCTCCACCCAGGCGGCCTTGCCTTTGTCCAGCAGATCCTGGTCACTGACCAGTCCCTGCTCCAGGGCCAGCTTGCGCAGGGCCCCGACGATCTCGGCAAAGCGCACATCCTGGGGGCAGACAAAAACGCAGTTCTGGCAGCTGGAACAGTACCAGAGCAGATCCGAGGTGAGCAAGCGCTCCTTAAGACCCATCCGAATCATATGGATCATCCTTCTGGGGTCGAAATCCGGGATCGCCTGGCTGACCGGGCAGGCGCCGCTGCAGGCGCCGCAGGAGTAGCAGCGATTCAGGTACTGGCCGCCGGGCTGGGCCGTGACCTCGGCACTGAAGGTCGTATTGATCTCTTTGCTGGTAACTGTCATGAGTAGTCCCCTGTAACAAAATATTGAAACGGGACGCCGGGCCTTGTCAAACCCCGCCCCGCCGCCGTAGCTGGAGCCAAATCAGACGCGGATGCTACCGAAAAATCGCCGCCTTGTCAACCACAAGCCGGTCACAAGCCGGCCAGGCCGCTGCGGCGAAGTCGATAAAACTAGACCAGGAAACGGAACTCCCCTTTGCCGATCATATCCTGGAGGTGGAGAATACCGACCAGTCGCCGTTCACCGTCGGTAACCGGCAGCACCGTCACTTCATGGTTCTGCATGATACTGAGGGCATCGGCGGCCAATAGGTCGGCGGCGATGCTTTTGGGCGCGGCGGTCATCACCTCCGCAAGGGTCGGGGCGTTGCCGGCCGTACCCTGCCCACCTCCGGCCACCATCCGCCGCAGATCCCCGTCGGTGAGGATCCCCAGCATCTCCTGGTCATCCGCCGCCATCACCAGCACCGCGCCCAGGTTTTTGCGGTTGAGCTCGGCCACAGCCTCGGCCAGGGTGGCGCTGATCCGCACCCTGGGAATCTCGGCTCCGGTCAGCATCACCTCGGAAACCCGGACCTTGAGTCGTTCGCCCAGGCTGCCGCCGGGGTGATTGCGGCGGAAATCGCAGGCATCGAACTTCTTGCGATTGAGCAGAACCACCGCCAGGGCATCACCCAGGGCCAGCGAAGCGGTGGTGCTGGCGGTGGGAGCCAGCCCCAAGGGGCAGGCCTCCCGGGGCACAGCCACAGTCAGCACCGCGTCGGCCCCGGAAGCCAGGCTGGATTCCCGGCGGCCGGTCATGGCGATAATCCCCGCCCCCCGTTTTTTCAGGGTGGGCAGGAGCATATTCAGCTCCGCCGTCTCGCCGCTATAGGAGATGGCCAATATCACATCCCGGGGATCGACAATCCCCAGATCCCCATGCATCGCCTCCACCGGGTGAAGGAAAAAAGCCGGGGTACCGGTGGAGTTGAGGGTGGCGGCGATCTTCTGGCCGATAATGCCCGATTTGCCGATCCCGGTAACAATCAGTCGGGTGGGACAGGCCATGATCATCTCCACCGCCCGCTCGAAATCCTCCCCCACCTGCTCGATTACCGCCAGGATCCCTTCGGCCTCCAGGCGCAATACCTCGCGGGCCTGGGCAATGCCGGTGGTGATTGCCGTGGTCGTCTCAGCCATCGTCGCGTCCGGACTCACACCAACTGCTCGGCAATGCCGACCGTGCGATCGCCAAGCATATTGGTATAGCTGCCCAACTCGTTGTCGTACCAGCCGTAGATCACGGCCTGGGTCACCGGCACCTCCACCCGGTCGGGAGCACCACTGCAGTTGAACTGACCCAGGTTGACGCTGATATTGGCGGTGCGGGTGTGGGTTTCCCGGGCCTCGATCACCGCAGCGGCGGCGGGATTGCCCACGATGTCGCAGGAGACCAGCTGCTGTTCGGTGTATTGCAGGTAACTGGTTTTGCGAGAATAGTCGCTATAGATGGAGTTGATCAGCTCCCGCTGGATCGGTCGCTCGCCATCATCCTGGAAGTTGACCACCAGGATGATCAGCGAGCCGCTGGAGGTGGGAATCCGCACCGATTCGGCGATAAAGCCGATCTTCTTCATCTCGGGGATCACCAGGGGCAGGGCCTTGGCCGCGCCGGTGGAGGTCAGGATAATGTTGTTGAGGATACTGCGACTCTTGCGCAGATCGGTGGCGCCGGCGGCGGGCACCCGATCCAGGACCGGCTGACTGCCGGTGACGGCATGGACCGTAACCATCGAGGCACTGAGGAACTTGTCGGCCCCGAAATAGTCCATCAATGGTTTGACCATGAAGGAGAGGCAAGTAGTGGTGCAGGAGGCGGCCGAAACCATGAGGTGACGGGAGGGATCATAATCGCCGTCGTTGATCCCCATCACGGTGGTTACTACATCCTCCGGCATCTCCAGCCCCTTCTGCTTGATCTTGAAGGGGGCCGAGAGGATCACCTTCTCCGCCCCGCCCTGAAGATGGCCGCGCAGAGAGCCTCCGGGGGAATCGGCATCGGCGGTGGGGTCGGTGAAGGCCCCGGTGGTGTCCACCACCAGCCGCACCCCGTTCTCCTTCCAGGCAATCCCCCGAGGATCTCGGGACTGACGCAGGACTTTGACCGGCGTGCCGTTGACCACCAGGCTCCCGGCGGCCTCGTCCAGCTGTTCAATCACCGAACCGGTGAACTTGCAGCCATGCAGATAGGGGCCCAGGCGCCCGTAGGTGCTGTCCCGCTCGATAATGCCGGCGATATCGTTGAGGGAGGTGCCAACTTCACGGCCGACATTGACCACGATTTCGGAAAAAAATTTACGGGAAACATGGTGCCAGAGTGAGAGTTTGCCGATTCGGCCCAGGCCGTTGATCCCTAACTTCATCGTAAGCGATCTCCTTGGGATTAAATTGCTTGACTTAAGGTTAACAGCGCTCCTTGCCTCCGTCAGGCGGCTTACGACCCCACCTAGCCAACAGAGAAAACGAATTGAACATTATACGAAAGGGGATCTCTTCAGGCAAGGATAAAGTGGCGACTTAGGGAACAACCGGCAACGGGGAAGGGGGCTTGCGGCGGCGCGCGCAAAAAAGCCTTCGGGCCGGGGAGAGCCGTCAAACAGCTCCCTCTCCGATCCGAAGGCTTTAATACTGCCTAGAGTTCTCTCTTACTTCTTGGAACGGGCGGCGCCCCTGTTTTTCATGGGGTCGCCCTCATAACCCAGCGCCTGCCAGTCAAGCCGGCCCTGGGGGCTGTGGCAATCATTGCACTTGAGCGCCTCCTTGGCCGGAGAGACCATATGGTTCAGCCGCCAGTACATGGTGGTGGACGCGAAGGCGTACTCGCCGCTGTAGGCCAGACCGCTGGCTTCCGAACCGGCCTTGGCCGCGGCCTGCCAGTCAAAGCTTTTCCAGAAGGCGGCATCAGCATCCTTGCCGGCGGGCCACACCTTGGGGATCAGCAGATAATTGTGCTTGGCATCATAGATCTGTTTGCCCTGGTGTTCCTTAAAGGGGTAGATTTTGGCCCGGCGATCGTTGATATCCCCATTGGGCCAGTTCAGCCTGGTGACCTGGGCCGGGTCGATCTTATCCCCCACGAGATAGGCTCCGCCGCTGCCGTTGTACCAGAGGTAAACGGGGGTTACATTCATGCCCCACTCAAAGTGGCCCTTCTTTTTGTCATAGGCGACCACCTCCTTCTCACCGAAGACCTGGGGAGGGACCTCAAGATCCTGGCCGGCGGTGGACCAGTCCCAAACCAGCTTGGTGGGAATGGTCTTGGCATAGGCGGGAATGTGGCAGGTCTGGCAGGCCACCGCGTCGACATGCCTGTTGAGCAGGGCGTTCTTGTGAGGCGCCTCCTGGTGGCACTGGGTACAGGTAAGGGCGTTGGTGCCACCGGGCGAGGTCACCCTGGCGTGGCCCTTGATATTGTGTTTTTCGGTCTGATGGCAATCCTGGCAAGAGTAGTTCAGGCCGTCAACCCCCATGTGCACATCCACCGATCTGGGGTTGGTCGGGGTTTGGGAATCGATATCGCCATGCTTGACGTTGTCGCCACCGCCGCCGTAGCCGTGGCATGCCACGCAGTTGGCCTTGCCTGGAGCGCCGGCCTGTTGAGCAATCTTGACCAGGTCGACCTTTTTCTCGTCCAGCTTGGGGTCGCCGGTGTAGCCGAAGGGCATCCCCGCCGCCGAGGAGGGCTTAGCGTAAGTGCCGGTGGTATCGTGACAAATCAGGCAGTCCACCCGGCTCTGATCGTTGAAATCGAAGGAGCTGTCCTCCCAACCGTAGCCGATATGGCAGCTGGTGCAACGGGGTTCATTGCCGCCACTGACCCCAATGCAGAAGTTGTTGATCGCGTTTTTTTTACCCAGATCCACCTTGCCCCGGCCCTCAATCTCCTGGACCAGAGACCAAGTCCAGTGACTGGTCTGCATCACATCACGGGCCGCGTCGGCGTGACAGTTCAGGCACTGCTTGGTTACCTCCATGGGGTTGGCGAACGGACCGGTGATGCTCTGGTGGGCCATATTGGCGCTCACTGTGGTGGCCACGGTTCCGACCAGGGCCGTTGCGGCCATCACTGCGTAAACCTTCCACACCCTCTTCATGACTCTCCTCCCTTGCTACGTTCATTAAAAGAGATCCTGGCGGGGAACAGCAAACCGAGACCATGGCCGCAAAACAGCCAGATCCCACCGCCCCCGGGTTCCGGGCGACTACCACCCTCTTTGCTCCATTTAGCCGGATTCTCTAATAATGTAAACAAAAAAAGAATATTCGTTCTTTGGTGGGGCAGGAAAAGATCATCACTTTATTGGTCCCGCTACCGGCCAAGATACAATCAGGCCAGGGGACAGCGGCGGCCGACACACTGCTTGTTGGCGGCGGCCTGTTCGCATTTGAACCTGGCCGCCGCCAACAACGGAACCGGCAGCAGTTCCCGGGAGATGGCGGCGGCCTCTTTCAAAGCGACCCAGGCCTCCCGCTGGCAACAACGAGCTCCGCTGATCCGCGCCACCGCCCCCAGCACCCGGGCGGTAATCTCCTGAACCCGACGGCGGGGTTCCGGAGTCATGGGGGTGGCGGCCAGCAGGACGCTGAAGGCGATCCCCACCCCCACCGCCGCGCCACAGTTGCCCCAGAAACCGCAGACCCCTCCCGGCACCCTGGAACCCCGTTCGATTCCGGTTAAGATGGACTCCTTGTCCAACTTGCCACCGCGATTGCGATAGGTGGCCAGGATCACCCCCGGCACCAGGGCGTGGTGCTCGGGCCCGTGCATGGGGATCGCCGGATGGCGGCGGATCTGGGCCAACAGGGCCAGCATATCCTGCTCCCGGGTCTCGGCGCAGATCACCCGGATGGCGGAAAGACCGTCACGCTGATGACAGTCGTCGCAGATATAGTGACCCTGCGCGCACGCTGCGTTGCTCTGTTTCCGTCCCCCGCAATAGTAGCAGGAGTACTCTCGCTGATCCCGGTCGTAGACGATCTCTCCCCCGCAAACCAGGCAACCGGCCCGATGGCGGGCGGCTTTCACCTCCGCCGGAGCGGGGCAGCAGCTGCCGCCCACCAAGTCGGGCAGGTCCGGCCCGTTCGTCGGCCCGGTAACCGGAACGGCCGAATCGGGCAGGATTTTCTCCGGCGACGGGGAGGGAAAGGGGGCACAGCAGCCGCCGCCCAAGGCCAGATTGGTCACCGCCCCGGCCCCGTCAACCACAAAGATCGATTCGTCCCGCCCTTCCGCGGCGCCCAGGGGCAGCGCCACCCGTTGCCCCTTGCGCAACAGATATCCCTCCTCGGTGAGTACGGCGGCAAATGGCCCCCGGTAGATCACCTCCCGGGACGGCTCCGGCTCCGGCTCCGGCTTGTCGGCGGCAAAGGTCAGGGAGTAGAAGCTGACCCCCTCTTCCCGGCGATAGGGGAAGCGCTTAAGCAGGCGGGTACCGGTAAAACGGCAGCCGGCAAGCATGGCCAGAAGCTCCTCCTGCCGCATGGCCCCCCCCAGACATTCACCCCGGAATCGCTCACTGTTTTTAATCTTCAGCGGCACCGCCCCATCGGTGATGACGTCGGAAACCACCAGCCGTCCGCCGGGCTTGAGTACCCGGTAAATTTCGTGAAAAACCCGGCGCTTGTCGGGACTGAGATTGATCACGCAGTTGGAGATCACCACATCGGCACAACCATCGGGCAGGGGAATTTTTTCCAGAAAGCCCAACCTGAATTGGAGGTTATCATAACCTAGCTCCCGCACCACCGCCGCCTTGGAGTGGTTGGCCAAAGCCAGCATCTCGGCGGTCATGTCGATGCCGTAGACTCGGCCGGCAGCCCCCACGGCCTTGGCGGCCAGAAAGCATTCCACGCCGCTGCCGCTGCCCAGATCCACCAACACCTCGCCGGCCCGAAGGGCGGCATCATGCACCGGACTGCCGCAGCCATAAGATTTGCGCCGCGCTTCCTCGGGAATGAAGGTGGCCAGGGCCTGCTCCGGCGCCAGAGGGTTGGCGATATCCTCGCGGGCGGACCGGGCGGCGGCGGCATAGAACTCCCGGACCTGGCCGTGACCCCGCTCCGCGGCCAAGGAGATCACGCAGTTGCAGTGGGTGAAGGCGACCTCACCTCCGCCGTCGGAACAATCATGGCGCAGATCGCCCATGGTCAGCAGCAGGGCGGGCTTCTCCTCCGTCCCCTGACTCCGGGGGTAGCCGTCGGCCTGACTGGCCATCAACCAGAGGGCCAGCCCGTTGTAAAGTTCCAGATAGGGATCGTGACCGACCAGCTCACCGCCGGCTAGATAACTGTGGTCCAGATCCCCGCCGCCGACGATGAACCTCAGCGGATTCCGGCGCCAGGCTTCACTGTCCAGCAGGGAGGAGGCCCGAATCTTCCGCAGCACCGGGCTTTCCCGCCACACCCGGCCCAACCCCTCGCCCAGGGATCCGCAAGCCAGTGCGGCGACCCCCACCAGGGCCGGAGAGGGATAGATCCGACCGTCGGGCCCCACGGCCAGCGATTCCCAGGCGGTGTTGGCCAGGTCATAACGGGTGCCCGGCGAGGAAAAAACCTGGGCCCGCAGGGTTTCCACGTTATCGATCAGCACCCCGCAACCCTGGGCCCGCTCCTGGGCCTCGAGCAGCCGGGGCAGAATCTCCGCCGGGGGCACAAACTGCTCCCGGCTGCCCTGGCCGCGGACAAAATGCCAGAGCAGATGCAGGTTGGCCACCCCCTGGGCGGCGGCAAAATCCACCAAGTCCGCCAGTTGCTCCACGTTCTCCCGGTTCACCGCCACCGCCAGGGTGGCAGCCAAACCATGTTGCCGCAACAGCTGAAGCGCCGCCACCAGCCGGCTGAAGCTGCCCCGGCCCCGCAACTGATCGTGGCGCTGCTCCAGGCCGTCCAGGCTGATCTGCAGATGCAGACGCTCCCGGGGCAACCGCAACAGTTGAGGCAGTTGCTCTTTAAGCAGCAGCCCGTTGGTCAGCACCACCACGTGTTTTTCATCAGCGGCCAGCAGCTCGCCAAGGATGGCGGCAAAATCGGGGTAGGTAAACGGTTCACCGCCGGTGAAGTAGAAGAGATTGCACCCCAACCGACCGGCTTGCCGTAAACCCTCCCCCAGCAACTCCCCGGGCAGGGTTTCCGCCTCACGTCCCGGCCGGGAGGCAAAAAGGCAGTGGCGGCAGGCCAGATTGCAGTTGTTGGTCAGGTGAAACCAGCACTCCTTAAGGGCGAGGGGGACTGCCGACCCTCCCTCTCCAGCCCCCCGGACACCATCTTCGCCGGCTAGGGCCTCCAGCCGACCCCGGTAGGGCGTGGCCGGGCCGTCGAGACGGGCACACAAGCGGCCCGCGGCCACCAGCTCGGCAGCCAGCCCTCCCCCGCCGGCGCCCCTCCCTCGGCCGACGGCGCAGACCGCCTGCTCCAGGGTGCCGGCGGCCTGCAGGGCTCGCAACAGCTCATCGGCCCGATCATTGGCCACCACCCAATCCGGTTTTTCCGGATTGATATAGATCGCGCGGCCGGCATATTCCAGCCGCTGCCAGTCATCAAACATAATTAAGCACCTCCTTACAGATCATCAGGCCCCCAACCTACGCAAAAGCCAAATCCCGGTCAAATAGATTATAGCGATGGGTGCGGCCAACTGTTATCGGCAAACACCGCGGCAAACGGGCCGGCTCCGCCCCTACTGCCCGTTATTAGGCAACCTGAAGGACAGCGATCTGCTCAGCAGGTGATGACTCAGGCTCTCACTGGCCCCGACGCTCCGCCGCCGTAGTGATTTCTGAAAGAAAACGTTATTGGGAACTTGCACCAGGAACTCCGGCTCCGGTGGAGGAGGAGGCGGCGCGGGAGTAACCGCCGGCGAACCCGGATCCGCCTCCGCTAAGGGTTGGGGAGGAGTGGGAATTTCGGTCAAGGTGGTATACATCAGATTAAAACTGCGCACCCGGCCGCGCAGCCCTTTGTCACTGCCGGCCGGCTCGATCACCTCGATCTCTTCGCCGACCCTAAAGGCCCCGGTGGCGGCCAGCAGCAGGGCGCACATCACGTTGCTCAAAACACTCCAGACCGCGATAAAACCGATGGCCACCATTCCGGCCACGGTCAACAGCCCGGCCAGGATATGGGGCAAGCCCATCCCCAACTGCTGCAAGACCAGGACGGCCACGATAATCGTACAGAGCCAGCGGATCGAAAGCTTGGCGATCACATAGGTGGCCTGATTCAGATACTGGTGCCGCAGTAGCAGTTTCAGGACGCGCTTGGAACCGAAATATAGCAGCAGGCCCAGTACGATCACCACGACAATCCCGAACAACCCCAGACCAAGACCGACAAAATAGTCTCGACTCACCGCTTTTCCTCCCCGCTCACATCGACTTCGGCGCCGTCACCGGCAACCCCTGCCGCGTCGCCTCCGCTCTCGCCGCTCTCCTCGGCCAACTGCAGCACCCGGGGCTGGAGATCGAGGGCTTCGGGGCTCTCCAGATCCTTACCCATGGCCGGATCCAACTCCTTGAGCTTGCGGGCGGTGACCAGCACCCGGCTCTCCAGCGAGCCCACCGCCCTGTTGTATGACTCCACCGCCACCCCCAACCCCCGGCGTACCGCGTGAAAATGGCCGGCCAACACGCAGAGCCGATCGTAGAGCAAGCGCCCCAGCTCGCCGATCTGGTGGGCATGCTCGGCTATCTTCTCCTGGCGCCAGCCGTACGAGACCGCCCGCAACAGGGCGATCAGGGTGGTGGGGGTGGCCAGAATCACTCGCTGGGCCACCCCGAACTCGATCAACTCGGGGTCCTGCTCCAGGGCGGCGCTGAAGAAATTCTCCCCGGGCAGGAAGAGAACGACAAACTCCGGGCTGGGCTGAAACTGTTCCCAGTAGGCCTTGGAAGAGAGCTGGGTGAGATGGGTGCGGATCTGGCGGGCATGCTCCCTGAGCTTGAGGCGGCGCAGCTCGTCGTCGGGGGCCTCGATCGCCTCCAGATAGGCCGAAAGAGCGGCCTTGGAATCGACCACAATATGTTTGTGATTGGGCAGCTTAATCAACAAGTCGGGCCGCAGGCGACCGGCGGGACCCTGTACCGATTCCTGCTCGATAAAATCACAATACTCAACCATTCCGGCCATCTCCACCACCCGCCGCAGCTGGATCTCGCCCCAGCGGCCCCGGGTGTTGGGGGTCCGCAGGGCCCGGACCAGGTTGGCGGTCTCCCCCTGGAGGCGGAGCTGGCTGGTGGCCAGGTTTTTCACCTGCTCGGTGAGTCCGGCGTAGGCGTCGACCCGCTCCTTCTCCACCAGCCGCAACTGGCTGTCCACCTTCTGCAGGGACTCCTTCAGGGGGGCCACCATCTCCTGGATCGCCTGGCGACGCTGTTCCAAGTCGCCGCTGGCCTTCTCCTGCAGGCGGCTGAAGGTGGCCTTGGCCAGCTCCAGGAAGGATTGGCTGTTCTGCTGAAAGATGTCCCCGGAGAGGGCCTTGAAGGCGTCGGCCAGCTCCTTGCGGGCCTCGATCAACAGGGCCTGTTTCTCCTCGGTGATCTTGCGCTCACCCTCCAGGCTGGTGGCCAGTTCGGCCACCCGACCGCTTAAGACGACATTTTCCGCCTGCTGGGCCGCCAGCCGCCGGTTGAGCTCCTCGATCTCCCCACAACTCACGGCCAGGCGCTGATCACGCCCCGCTACCCGCTCCTCCCAGAGGGCCTGGTCAGCCCGGGCCCGGGCCTCGGCGTTTTCCAACAGACGCTCGCGGAACCAGGCAAAGCGCCGACGCCAATAAACCCAGACCGCGCCCGCCCCGGCCAGCACCCCCAGCAAAACCCCCAAACCCAGATAAGCCGCCATCGGCATGATCTATCTCCATCTCGCTCTGAAAATTCGGCACCCCCGGTCAGTGCCAGCTATAATTCCTGCCGCATCCTACCACAACATCACCGCCACGGCTTGCCTTGACTTTTACGGCTAAAAACGGCACATTGCCCCGATTGCTAAAATCGGTTTTCAATCCCATCCATTCATCATATCCAACGGAGCAAAAAAGATGCTGAAAGACGGAGAAAAAGGCGCGGTAATGCAGCGCGACAAGGAGTCATACGCCATTGTCCCCCACCTTCCCCTGGGCCTGATCACCCCCCAGCAGCTGCGGCGGATCGCCGAGGTGGCGGAAAAATACCAGACGGCGGCAATCAAGGTCACCAGCGCCGCCCGCATCGCCATCGTTGGTTTGAAGGAAAAGGATATCGACGCGGCCTGGCGCGATTTGGAGATGACCCCCGGCGCCGCCGTGGGCCTCTGTGTGCGCAGCATCAAGACCTGCCCCGGCAACACCCTCTGCCGCCTGGGCCAGCAGGACTCCATGGGCCTGGCCGGAGAGCTGGATCAGCGCTATCATGGCCTGGAGCTGCCGGGCAAGGTCAAGATCGGCGTTTCCGGCTGCCCCAACCAATGCGGGGAGAGTTCGGTCAAGGATATCGGCTATATCGGCAAGGTCAAGGGCTGGACTATTGTGGTCGGAGGCAACGCCGCCTCCCGGCCCCGGCTGGCCGAGGTCCTGGTGGAGGGGGTGGACACCGCCCAAGCCCAACTGATCACCGCCAATATCCTCCAGTATTTCAAGGAGGAGGGTAAAAAAGGTGAAAGGATCGGCCGGTTCATGGATCGGGTCGGTTTCGAGAATTTCAAAGAGCGGGTTTGTCGATAAATAACTTGACAAGATTGCAGCCCGGAGATATAC
>DSDS01000138.1 GCA_011048585.1 Desulfurivibrio alkaliphilus
CCGATCTGGCCCAGCAGCTTCCCCTGCTCGAAAACCAGGCCCTGGTCACCACCCTGGCCATGCTCTTTATCACCACCTTCGGAATCAAGGCCGGCATCCTCCCTCTCTTCTTCTGGCTGCCCGCCTCCTACCATACCCCGCCGGTGGCGGTCACGGCGCTGTTTGCCGGCCTGCTGACCAAGGTTGGAATCTACTCCCTGATCCGGGTCTTCACCCTGCTCTTTGTCGGCGATCTGGGCTACACCCATACCATCCTGCTGGTACTGGGAGGTCTGACCATGGTGACCGGAGTACTCGGAGCCGTGGCCCAGGAGGATATCCGCCGGCTGCTCTCCTTCCATATCATCAGCCAGATCGGCTACATGGTGATGGGACTGGGCCGTACTCCCAGCTGGCCCTGGCGGGAGCGATCTTTTTTCTGGTCCATAACATTCTGGTCAAGACCAGCCTTTTTCTGGTCAGCGGGATCGCCCGCTATTACGGCGGCAGCTACCGGCTCGACCAGCTGGGGGGGCTCTACCGCTGGGCACCGATTCTCTCCCTGCTCTTTCTGCTGGCGGCCCTCTCCCTGGCCGGGATTCCGCCCCTGTCGGGCTTCTGGGGTAAATTGATGCTGATCCGGGCCGGCATCGAGCAGCAGGCTTGGCTGCTGGCCGCCACGGCCCTGGCGGTTGGACTGCTGACCCTCTTTTCCATGACCAAGATCTGGACGCGGGCCTTTTGGCCGGCCCGGGCCATCATCCACCCCCCGCTGCAACCCATCGATTGCGCCGAACTGCGCTGGCCCCTCTACGTGCCGCTGGTGCTGCTGGTCACCCTGAGCCTGGTGATGGGCCTGCTGCCGCAAGCCGCCCTGGATGTGGCCTTTACCGCCGCCGACCAGCTGCTGGACCCGACGGAATATATCCGGGTCGTTTCAGGAGAAGGATCATGAGTGTATTCTGGGGCAATATCTTTCTGCCGCTGGTCTGGATGGCCCTGACCGGCCAGTTCACTTTTGCCAACTACCTGATCGGGTTCCTGATCACCTCCCTGGCCCTGTGGATGGTCCACAAGCCCGGCGAGGTCAATCTGCTGATCTACCTGGCGCGGCTGGGCCGCTGGCTGCGCTTTAGCCTCTTTTTCCTCAAGGAGCTGACCGTCGCCAGCCTGCGGGTGGTAAACGATATCCTCACCAAAGGCCATGGCATGCGCCCGGCGGTGATTGCCGTGCCGCTGGACCTGAAAAGCAATCTGGAAATCACCCTGCTGGCCAGCCTGGTTACCCTGACCCCGGGCAGCCTGTGCCTGGAGGTCTCGCCGGAGCGGGACGTGATGTTCATCCACGCCATGTATGTGGAGGATGTGGAGGAGTTTCGCCGGCAGATCAAGGAAAAGATGGAATATCAGGTGCGGGAGGTGCTGCGATGACCCTGGTCCAGCTGGCAATCTATCTCGCAGTGCTGCCGCTGCTGGCCCTGGGCATTCTGCGCATGCCCGATATCTACATGCGGATGTCCTGCAATGCCAAAGCGGTGACCATCGGCCTGGGCCAGCTGCTCCTGGCCCTGGCCCTCCACTTCGGCGAGATCGGGGTCACCGCCCGAGCCCTGGCCACCATCGGCTTTGTGGTGCTGACCATCCCGGTGGCCTCCCACCTGCTGGGGCGCGCCTCCTACCTGAGCGGTCAACCCCTCTGGCAACAAACCAGCCGCGACGAATGGGGGGGCGACGAAGCAGCCCCCCGCAAGTAAGCGGCATTCTCCAACCCCAGGGAACTTATTAATGAACCGTTTGCTGGCCCAAATCGTGCTGATCCTGATGGCCATCGGCCTGGTCTACAGCATGTACGCCTTCGCCCAGGGCCGTTTCATCGAAGCCATTATGATCTATCCCCTGCTGATTGCCGGCTACCTCTTTTCCAGAGCCACCGGCAAAAATCGGGAGGATGACTGACCCACTTTCAGCCGCTCAGTCCCAGGGCCAGACGCTTGCCGCTGATCCTGGCATCCAGCAGTTCGGCGGCCTTGAGCGGATCGGCCTCCACCACGAAACTGGCCCCCACCAGTCCCTCCAGGCCGTGCAGGGCCAGATCGGTCACGGTTTTCGACCCGAGGATATTGGGGGGCAGGCCCAAGTGGGTGTAGATACCGCTGGCCACGGCGTAAAGCCCGATGGCAGCGGCCTTTTCCGAATACCATTCCGGCGAGGAAGCCCCCACCGGCAGATCGGAGATATCCACTCCCAGTTCCCGGGCAATCAGGGCACAAAGATGAATAATCCGGGAGTTGTCAACACAACTGCCCATGTGCAGCACCGGCGGGATCCCAAGGGCAGCGCAAACCTCCTTAAGACCCGGGCCCGCCAGGGAAGCGGCCTCGGGCAACAGTAACCCGGCCTTACCGCAGGCGGTGGTGACGCAGCCGGTGACCAGCACCAAGATATCTTTTTCGATCAGGGCCCGAGCCAGCCCGAGGTTGCAGGAATCCTGCCGCAACTTGGGGTTGTTGCAGCCGACGATGGCGACAAACCCCCGCACCTTGCCCGCCTTGACCGCCTCCAGCAGGGGGGTCAGGCTACCGCCCAAGGCGGCAAGCAGGGCCTCGTTGCTGAAACCGGTCACCATCTCCAGGGAGGGGCCGGGAATCTCCACCCGCCGGGGGTCACGCCGGCTGAACTGGCCGATGGCGATCCTGACGATCTCCTTGGCCTGGGCCAGGGCGGTGGCCGGCTTGATGTCGAAATGGATCGCCCCGGTGAAGCGGGCCTTGTTGGCGGTGGTGATAAATTTGGTGTGATAGCAGGCGGCGGCCTGGACCAGACTGGGCATGATGCACTGGTAGTCTACCACCACCGCCTCCACCGCCCCGGTGACGATGGCCAGCTCGGTCATCAGGTGGTTGCCGGCCATGGGAATGCCCCGGCGGGCCAGAATTTCGTTGCCGGTGCAGCAGAGACCCGCCACATTGATCCCTGCGGCCCTGGCGGCGGCGGCTTCGGCCAGCAGCTTCGGGTCGTTAGCTGCCTCGACAATCATCTCGCTGACCACCGGATTGTGGCCATGGACCAGGATATTGACCTGATCCTGGCGTAAAACCCCCAGATTGACTCGGGCCATTTTCGGAGTCGGGGTTCCGAAGATCACATCGGAGAGCTCGGTGCCGATCATCGACCCGGCCCAGCCGTCGGAAAGCGCGGTTCGGGCGGCATGGATCAGGGTGCTGGCCGCATCGTTGTCGCAACCCATATGGGTCCGGTGCATCATCTCGGCGATCTCCCGATCCACCCCCCGGGGCGTCATCCCCAGCCGGCGCCAGATCTCCTTGCGCTTTTCCGGCACCCGGCAGAGAAAGGCGACCTCGCGCTTGCGGGAACCGAAATCGCCATAAAGCAATTCCAGCAACTCCCGGCCGACCTCCAGCAGATCCCGGTCCTCTACTGCAATCCCCAGCTCGGCGGCGAGCCGCCGCATTTTGCCTTCATCGCTAATCCGATAATCGCTGGTTTCCCCGGTGACGATGGCCTCCAGCACCTCAACGAGATCCCGGCCATGGTCGGAGTGGCCGGCCGAGCCACCGGCAATGAAGCGCCCGAAGTTGCGGGCCACGATCACGTCGGCGTCGGCCCCACATACCCCCCGCACCATCTTGCTCCCCTCCTTGTCGCTCACCCTACAGGGACCCATCACGCAATTACGGCAGGTGGTGCCCAATTCGCAGAATTTGCAGTGGGGGGTTTGGGTTTCCAGGCGATCCCAGGCGGTTTCAACTCCGTCCCGCTCCGCCTTGGCCAGCATTTTGCCGGCATCTTCCCAAATGGTTTTTTCTGCAATGGTCATTTTTTTCGGGGCCATGGATTCCTCCCTTGCTTGACTTTTTTGCCGGCGATTGACCCAGCCATTCTACCCGCCCAAGCCGACAATATCACATCTTAATCCCTCAACGCTTTTACAGTTTACGACCGGCCGGCTTTCGGGTATATAACACGATTCGTCCTTTTTCCCGGATTACCAGCCGAGCAAATTTAATTGCCATGCGCGCATAAGCCAAATAGATGGAGGAAGTACCGATGGATCTCACATTCAAGTCCGCTGTTTTCACCACCGAAACCCTGAAGCTGGCCGATACCGAGGAGATGATCGTTCGCGGCGGTCGCGACAAATTTTCCCTGCTGCCCAAGGCCTTTGCCGGGATCAAGCAGATCGGGGTGATCGGCTGGGGCTCCCAGGGGCCGGCCCAGGCCCAGAACCTGCGGGACTCCCTGGCCGACACCGACATTCGGGTCAAGATCGGCCTCAGGACGGGCAGCTCCTCCATGGCCGCCGCCCGGGCCGCCGGCTTCACCGAGGAGAGCGGAACTTTAGGCGAGATGCACCAGGTGATCAGGGAGTCGGAGATGGTGCTCTTTCTGATCTCCGATGCCGCCCAGGCCGAGCATTACCAGGAGGTGTTCGACAACATGAAACCCGGTGCCACCCTGGGCCTCTCCCACGGTTTTCTGCTGGGGTATCTTGAAAGCATCGGCAAATATTTCCCCAAAAACATCAACGTGGTCGGAGTTTGCCCCAAGGGGATGGGGCCTTCGGTGCGCCGCCTCTACGAGCAGGGCAAGGAGGTCAACGGGGCCGGGATCAACTGCAGCTTCGCGGTGGAGCAGGATATCGACGGCAAGGCCACCGATCAGGCCCTGGGCTGGGCGGTGGCGGTGGGCGCCCCCTACATCTTCAAAACTACTTTGGGCAACGAGTTCCGCAGCGACATCTTCGGTGAGCGCGGCATTCTGCTGGGGGCGGTCCATGGGATCGTCGAGATGCTCTACCGCCGCTTCGTGATGGAGCAGGGGATCGACGAAAAACAGGCCTTCATCGATTCGGTGGAAAATATCACCGGCCCCATCAGCAAGACCATCTCCCACCGGGGAATTATTGCTGTTTACGAGCAGTTGGATGCCGAAAGCCGGGCAATCTTCGAGCGGGCTTACTGCCACAGCTACAATCCGGCCTTCGATATCCTGCTGGAGATGTACGACGAGGTGTCAAGCTGCAACGAGATTCGCAGCGTGATCATGGCCGGCCGCCGCCACCCCCGTTTCCCCATGGGCAAGATCGACGGTACCCGGATGTGGCAGGTCGGCGAGCAGGTCCGGGCCGCGCGCCAGGGCATGCCGGCGGTCAACCCCCTGACCGCCGGGGTTTATTGCGCCACCATGATGGCCCAGATCGACCTGCTGATCGAAAAAGGCCACTGCCTGAGCGAAGTGGCCAACGAATCGGTAATCGAGGCGGTGGATTCGCTGAACCCCTACATGCACCACAGGGGCGTGGCCTATATGGTGGACAACTGCTCCACCACCGCCCGCCTGGGTTCGCGCAAATGGGCTCCGCGTTTTGACTACAACCTGGCCCAACAGGCGATGGTCGATTTCGACGCCGGCAAGCCCGCCGATGCCGCCCTGATCGCGGCCTTCAAGAACCACAAGATTCACCAGGCCCTGGCCGCCTGCGCCGAGCTGCGGCCCACCGTGGATATCGCGGTTCTTTAAGCCTTTTGCGGGCGCAAGCCTGGAAATTCAAACGCAAATCGCCCGTCACGATTGAACTTTGACGGGCGATTTGCGTTATTCCAGCTCTTTTTTGGCGACTTCGAAACAGGTCGGGCAGTAGGAGTGGCTGGGCCGAATACCCGCCTTGCGGGAGAGGTACTGCTCCATGCTCAGCCAGGGGCCGCTGCCCGGCTCCCGCCCCTCGTCGTCGCGGATCTTGCCACAGACCGCGCAGACCGGCAGGATATCCTCGTAAAGTTTGATCCGTTTCTTTAAAGCTCGTCTTTCCAGGCAGATATTGACCCGCACCTGCAACTCTTCAAAACGATAGGGTTTGAGCAGGTAATCGTCGGCTCCCAGACGAATCGCCTCGATGGCCGACGGCAGAGCGCCGTAACCGGTGAGAATAATCACCCCGATATCAGGCTCCTCCTCCCGCAGGCGGCGCAGAAGTTCCAGTCCATCCATCCCCTCCATCAACAGGTCGGTTATCACCAGCCCGAAAGAACCGGGAGAAAATAGCCGCAGGGCCTCGTCCCCGCTGGCCGCCGTCTCCACCTGGTAACCCGCCTCGGTGAGATCCAGGGCCAGGCTGGCCCGAATCAGATCTTCATCGTCAACCAGCATGATTTTCTGCTTTTTCATCTTTTGTCCCGCTCCTCCGTAAGCGGCAGCCAAACCGTGAAAGAGGTTCCCCTGCCCGGCTCACTCTCCACCTCGATGCGGCCACTGTGGCGCTGAATGATGCCGTAGCTGACCGACAAGCCCAGGCCGGTACATTTAACCGCCGGCTTGGTGGAGAAAAAGGGCTCATAGATATGGGCCAGGTCGTCAGCGGCGATCCCGCTGCCGGTATCGCTGATCCGCACCATCACCTCGCCGTCGACCAAACCAGTGCTGATCTGGATCTCGCCCCCCTCGGGGCCGATCGCCTCCCGGGCATTGGTCAACAGGTTGAGAAAAACCTGCTTTAGCTGATCGGGCACCGCCTTGACCCAGGGCAGATCGGGGTAAAAATCCCTCCGCACCTCGATCCTGGCGTTCTGCATATCTTTTTTGCAGAGCAACAGAATATCTTCCAGGGCAACATGGAGGTCCAGCAGGGTGGTCTTGGCCGAAGTGGGCCGGTTGAAGCTTTGCAGATCGTTGGTCAGCCGGGCCACCCGATCGCACTCACGCACCGCCATGTCCACCAGTTTCCGATCGCCGCCGGCCAAGGGCAACCGCCGGCGCAGGCCATGCAGCACGTTACGGATGCCGCAGATCGGGTTATTGAACTCATGGGCTATGGAGGCGGCCAGCTTACCCACCGCGCTCAGTTTTTCCGAGTGGAGCAGTTGCCGGTAAAGTTTTTCCACCTCCGCCGTCCGTTCCGCCACCCGCCGCTCCAGAACATCGTGGGAAAGCTGGAGATCCTCTTCGATCTTCTTGCGCCGCTCCACCTCGGCCTGGAGTTCGCGGTTTCTCTGGGCCAGTTCCGCGGTCTGGCGGCTGATCTCCTGCTCCAGCTGCCACTGGTAGCGATTGCGAATATCCTCCACCCTTTTCCGCTCGGTAATATCCTGAACCACCAACCAGCAGGAACTGCCGTCGCCACCGGCCTGGGGCAACAGAGAAACCAGGACCTGGGCTTCTCCCAGGAAAAGGGAACTCTCCTCCCCTAAAATCAGCGGCTGCGGGCCGCCCGTATCCATCGCCGTGGCCAGCAGGGGCAGGGCCTCCCCTCGCAAGTACTGGAAAAAATCGTTGGAAAGCAGCTTCTCCTCGGCGACCCCGACCATCGAGGTCACGGCCCGGTTGGCAAAGACAATCCGGCGCTCTTCCCGGTTCAGCTGCACCACCCCGTCGGTCATGTTCTGCAAAATAGCGTCGAAGTAGTGGCGAACGTTGAGCAACTCCCGGGTGATATCCCGCCGATGGAGCTCTTCCCGACCCAGAACCCGATCGCCAACCACCCCGGGCTGTTGGACAAACTTCACCAACACCTCGCGGATATTGCCCTTGAGCTGGGCAAAAGGTCCTTTGGCGATACAGGCATCGGCCCCCAGGGCGCGAAAATCTATATCCACGTCGGCAGCCACCGCCGATAGCACAACCAACCGTACCCCCTGCAGATCGGGGATGGTCCTGATTACCCGGCAGAGCTTATCCCCGCTGATGTTGGGCATGATCAGGTCAACGAAGATCACATCGGGCCGAAAACTCTCCAAGACCCGCATGGCATCCAGGCCGTCGGCGGCACTTTTGACCTCGTACCCCTCCTCGGCCAAAAAGTGGCAGATCAACTTGACAATCACCGGGTTGTTGTCCACCACCAGGATCCGTTTAATCGCCATGATCACTCCCCTCCCCGCAGGGTTCGCCGCATCTCCGGGGTCCGGCAACCACAGATTCGGGCCTGATTGAGAAAATATTCATCGGTCATGCCGGCGATAAAATCACGAACCACCGCCGTCTCGCCGGCCTGTTCCCGGTAGTGGGGAGCCAGAAAGCGAAGATATTCGGTGAAGATGGGGGCCTCACTCCGCCGGGCGTGAAGGTCATCAAGAAAACGGCCGAACATGGTACGATAACAGGCGGCGATCAGGTCAAATCCCTGCTTGACCAAGGGGTTGAGGTAAATGGCCTGGTAATTGAACTCTTTTAGGCGCCCCAGGGCCTGACCCACCGGCGGGGAAAAACCGATTTGGTCCTCCTTAATCCCGTTGGCGATCAGGTCAGTGACCAGTCGGTAAACAATGCTGCCGTTGCTGCGCCCCAGCAATTCGGTACACTCCCGGGGAATATCTTCCCGGCTGATCAACTGCAGCTCTATGGCGTCCTCGATATCCCGGCCGATATAGGCGATGGTATCGGCCAGCCGCACCACACAACCCTCCAGGGTCATGGGCAGCAGTTCCAGGCCGGGGTCGGCCAGCTTGGCGGCGAACTCCCGGTCGAAGGCGGCAAAATCCTTGTCCCGGTGAGGCTTGATAACCTGGTGATGGATCTCGCCGTCATGGCACATGATCCCGTCCAGTACCTGCAGGGTCAGGTTGAGACCCCGCCCCCCCTTTTCAATTTTTTCCAGAAAGATCACACTCTGCAGATTGTGCTGAAAAGAGGGCAGCCCATGCTCCCGACAGAGTTGGTCCAACACCTTTTCCCCGTCGTGACCAAAAGGGGGGTGGCCCAGATCATGCCCCAAGGCGATCGCTTCGATCAGATCCTCATTGAGCCCAAGAAAACGACCGATGGTGCGAGCAATCTTGGAGACCAGCTGCACATGTAGAACCCGGTGGGTGATATGGTCGTTGCGGACCATATAAAAAACCTGGGTCTTATCGATATAGCGGGTATAGGCCCGGGAGTGGAGTACCCGGTCGGTATCAACGGCGAAGGACTGCCGATGATCCCCCGGCTCCCCACCGCGCCGCCACGCACTCCGACTCAGGGTGGCCAAGGGGGAGAGGTGCCGGCTTTCCTTTTCGTCCAGGGCCTTTTTCAGGGCCAGCAGGACGGGATCAACGGAGCAGGAGGTGTTCATGAATCACCGCTAATTGTTTTCAGCCATTTTTTTGCCAAAAGCCGGAGCAGGGAACCGCAAGTAACCGCGAAACCACGAAGCTAATCATGCCCGGTTCAGGGCCGACTTGCAAGCCCATTGTAGGATCGGACCCGACCGGGGTCCCCCGAAATATTCCTTCAATAAGTCTCGACCGTCTTGACAGCCCTGGCTTAAAACGTATACACCGTAGACATGCCCCGCTTAAGCCAGCCACTCCTGGTTATCCAGGATCAGCATTTCCTCCAGCACGACACCGGCCCGGATCATCCGGAGGGTTCCTGGCGTTTAACCGCCATCGCCCAGCGCCTGCGGACCGGTTTGTTGGCCGACCGTGTCGCCATCTTTCCCTCCCGGTCGGCCCGGCGTCAGGAACTGACGGCGATCCACGATGAAAACTATCTGCTCCGTTTCGAGGAGGCGGCCCTGACCGGCCGCAGCTATCTCGACCATCCCGACAACCAGATCTGTTATGATAGTTACCAGGCCGCCCTGCTGGCCGCCGGCGCCGGACCGGCCGCCATCGATCTACTGGAGGCGCGCCAAGGTTGCGCCGCTTTCGCGGCGGTGCGCCCCCCCGGCCACCATGCCGAAAGGGCGATGGCTTTGGGTTTCTGTTTTTTCAACAACGCGGCGGTGGCGGCCCGCTACTGGCAAAACCGTTACCAGCGCCGCCGGCTGATGATCATCGACTGGGATGCCCACCACGGCAACGGAATCCAGGCCGCCTTCGAAGAGGATCCGGAGGTATTTTATCTCAGCATCCATGAACACCCGACCTGGAGCTTTCCCGGGACCGGCTGGGGCGAGGAGCGGGGCAGTGGGTCCGGGCGGGGGACCACGCTCAACCTGCCCCTGCCACCGGGGTCTGATGACGCGGCGGTATTGCGCCTGGTCAGCGAAAAGGTGGAGCCGGCCCTGGCCCAATTCCAGCCCCAGGCCCTGATCATCGGCGCCGGCTTTGACGGCCACCGAGACGATGATATGTCCGGACTGGCGTACAGCAGCCAGCTCTATGGGCGACTGGGTCGGTTGGCCGCCTCCTGGGCCGGCCGCTACTGCCCCGGCCGGCTGCTTACCCTGCTGGAAGGGGGATACCGGCCCGATATTCTGCCCTTGACGGTTGAAAACTACCTTGCGGGCCTGCTCGCCGAACAGCCGCCGACAACCGACAGCCAAACCGATTCGAACCAGCAAAGGGAAATGCCATGAAGATCAGTCAGCACATGACCCGGCCGGCGGTGACCGTGCCACCGGAACTCACCATCTCCGAAGCGCGCGAGTTATTACGCTCCCACCATTTTCGTCACCTGCCAGTGGTTGATGGGGAGGGTACCCTGCTGGGGATAGTCACCGATCGTGATCTGCGCTCGGCCTACCCCTCCACCATCCTTGAAGAGGCCGAGGGCAAGGCCCGCCTCCAGGATCTGGCCCGGACCCCAGTCAGTTCCATCATGAGCCAGGGGATCTTCACCCTGTCGGCTGCCGCCACCCTGGATGACGCCCTGCTGCTGCTGGACCGGGAACAGATCGGCGCCCTGCCGGTGGTCGACGAGGGAGGCAAGGTGGTGGGCATTTTTTCCATCCGCGACCTGATGCGGGCCTACCGTAACCTGTTCGGCCTGGGGGAACGGGGTTCGGCCATGCTGTCCCTGCTCGATGACGGCCGGCCCCGCCCCCTGAGCCGCCTCTGCGCCGCCCTGGAACAGGCCGATATCCATTTCAACCGGCTGCTCAAGACCCAGACGGAAGATGGCCATAAAATTATTTACCTGCGCGTCAACACCTATAACCTGGCCGCGGTACACAAAGTTGCCGCCGCCGCCGGTTTCGAGCCCCATCGGGAAGAGTAAACCTAATCGTCTGCGGCCGTCGTCCCGCGAGACCCAGCGGATTGTAACGAGGTAAAAATATGTCGTCCCAACTACGCCCCCTGCTCTATCCAGCCAGCATCGCCATCATCGGCGCCTCGCGAACTCCAGGCAAGGTTGGCCATGATATCCTGGCCAACCTGCTGGCCGGCGGCTTCGCCGGGGAGTTGGTGCCGGTGAACCCGGCCGGCAGCGAAATTCTGGGATTGCCCTGCCTGCCCGAACTCAAAGGGGCGGGAAAGAAGATCGATCTGGCGGTGATTGCCGTGCCCCGGCCCCTGGTGGAGGGAGCAGTCACCGACGCCCTGGCCGCCGGGGCCGGAGCGGTGGTGGTGATTACCGCGGGCTTCAAGGAGATGGACGCCGAGGGGGCGGCCCTGGAAAAAAGGCTGGCCTCCCTTTGCACCGCCCGTCAGGCCAGAATGCTGGGTCCCAACTGCCTGGGCCTGATTAACAGCCGGCACCGGATGAACGCCTCCTTTGCCGCCAAAATGCCCACGCCCGGCAATATTTCGGTGATCTCCCAATCCGGAGCCCTGGCCACCGCCATCCTCGATCTGGCGGCGGGCCGCCACCTGGGCCTGGCCAAGCTGATCAGCATCGGCAACAAGGCGGATATCAGCGAGGTTGATCTGCTTTCGGCCCTGACCACCGATCCCGACTCCCGGGTGATCATCGCCTACCTGGAGGATATCAGTTCCGGGGAGGAGTTTATCAAGGCGGCCACCGAAACCAGCAGCCAAAAGCCGGTGGTGATCCTCAAGTCCGGCACCACCGCCGCCGGCCAGCAGGCGGCCTCCTCCCATACCGGAGTCCTGGCCGGAGCCGACATCGCGTACGGCGCCGCCTTCCGCCGCTCCGGAGTGATCCGGGCCGACACCTTTGAATCGCTCTTCGATTACGCCACCGCCTTTGCCATGCAACCCCTGCCGGCCGGGGATCGGGTGCTGATCATCACCAACGCCGGCGGTCCCGGCACCATGGCCGCCGATGCCGTCGAACAGGCGGGAATGAAGGTGGCGGTGCTGGACAGCAACACTGCCGCCGCCCTCCGCAGCAAGCTGCCCCGGGCCGCCAGCGTCGGCAATCCCATCGACGTGCTGGGGGATGCCGAACCGGAACGTTACGCCACGGTGCTGACCGCCGCCCAAAATGATCCGGCGGTGGACGCCATCGTGGTGATCCTCACCCCCCAGGCGATGACCAGGCCGGCGGAGACCGCCCGGGCCATCGCCGCCTGCCTTAAAGGTGACAAGCCGGTGGTGGCCGCCTTCATGGGGGGCGAGGATGTCCTGCCCGGCCGGGCCGAACTGGTGGCCGCGGGGCTGCCCGACTACCCCTCGCCGGAACGGGCGGTGGCCGCCCTTAAGGCGATGCATGAATACGCCTGCTGGCGCAAGCGACCACCGCGGGTGGTCACCAGGTTTCGGGTCAACCGCCGACGGGTGGAGCGGATCATCACCCGCCGGCTGCGCAGCGGTCACAGCCAGTTGGGCGAGGTCAAGTCCAAGAGCGTACTGGCGGCCTACGGCTTTCAGGTGCCGGAGGGCTATCTGGCCACCTCCACCGAAGAGGCGGTGGAGGTGGCGGAACGGATCGGTTTTCCGGTGGCCCTCAAAATCGTCTCTCCCGATATCATCCACAAATCGGATCTGGGCGGGGTCCGGCTTAATGTGATCGACGCCGCCGCCACCCGGGATGCCTTCGATCTGATGATGTTGCGGATCAGACAAAATGCCCCCAACGCAATGGTGGAGGGGATCTACGTGGAGAAGATGCTGAACAAGGGGCTGGAGGTGATCATTGGCATGAGCCGCGACCCCCAGTTCGGACCGATGCTGATGTTCGGCCTGGGCGGCATCTTTGTCGAGGTGATGAAGGATGTCACCTTCCATCTGGCCCCGATCAGTGAAGCCGACGCGGTGATGATGCTGAAATCGACCCGCTCCTATGAAATTCTCGAGGGCCGCCGGGGTCAGCAAGGGGTGGACCTGGTGGCCATCGCCCAGGGATTGCAGCGGATCAGCCAGTTGACCACCGATTTCCCCCAGATCATCGAGCTGGATATCAACCCCTTTATCGTCGGTGAGATCGGCCGCCCACCAGTGGTGGCCGATGCCCGCATGACCCTGAGGTAATAAAGATGACCACCCATTTACAGACCACCATCGACCCCGACTGGCGGCAACGATATCGGGACCTGCTCTGCGGCCCCGACCAGGCCCTTAGCAGGCTCAAGCCCGGCCAGCGGGTCTTCATCGGCACCGCCTGCGCCGAACCTTCCGCCCTGGTCCAGGCCCTGACCCGGCGGGCCGGAGAGCTGGCCGACGTGGAGATTGTCCAGGTGCTCACCAAAGGGGATGCCTCCTACACCGCCAAGCAGCTCCACAACTGTTTTCACATCAACAGCTTCTTTATCGGCCGGGCGATCAGAGAGCATATCCAACAGGGCCTGGGCGATTACACTCCCATCCTGCTTTCCGACATCCCCCGGCTCTTCTCCTCCGGCCAACTGCCCATCGACGTGGCCCTGATCCAGGTTTCGGAACCGGACAACCGGGGCAAGGTCAGCCTCGGGATTTCGGTGGACGTGGTCAAAAGCGCCACCGAAAACGCCTCCATGGTGATCGCCCAGGTTAACCCTCGAATGCCCCGCACTCTGGGCGATAGTTTCATCGACATTTATGATATTGACCTGCTGGTGGAGGTCGAAGAGGAGATCATCGAGCGCCAGTCCACGGTCCCCACCCCGGCGGCCCGGCAAATCGAGGAGCATATCGCCGCCCTGATCGAGGATGGCTCGACCCTGGAGTTCGGCATCGGCCACATCCCCCACTCGCTGGTGGAGTTCCTTCGCGACAAACGGGACCTGGGGATCCACACCGAAATGGTTACCGACTCCATTCTGGAATTAATCGAGGCCGGGGCGATCAGCGGCGCCCGCAAAACCACTGATCGGGGCCGGATTGTCACCAGTTTCTGCATGGGCTCCCGTAAACTCTACGACTTTGTCGACAACAATCCCCTCTTCAGCTTCCGACCCACCGAATATGTCAATGATCCCCATATCATCAGCCGCCAGCACAAAATGGTGGCGATCAATATGGCCTTGGAGGTGGACCTGACCGGCCAGGTCTGCGCCGACTCCCTGGGTTCCTGCTTCTTTTCCGGCATCGGCGGCCAAATTGACTTCAACCGAGGAGCGGCCAGCGCCGTGGGAGGTAAGGCGGTAATCGCTCTGGAATCCACGGCCAAAAATGGTGAGGTCTCCCAAATCGTCACCCACCTGACCCCGGGAGCTGGAGTGGTGACCACCCGAGGGGAGGCCCACTACATCGTCACCGAGTACGGAGTGGCCTATCTCCACGGCAAAAGCGTTCAGGAACGAGCCATGGCCCTGATCAGCATCGCCCACCCCAAATTCCGGGAAAAGCTGTTCCATGAGGCGCTGGCGGCCAAATATCTGCGTCGCGAGCTGGCTGACCTCGATGGTCGATTGCTGATGGTTTCCCAGGAGATGCAAACCTCAACCCTGCTCGACGACGGCACCCAGATCTCCTTCCGGCCGGTCCACCCCACCGACGAGCCCCGGATGCGCGACCTGCTCTACGCCCTCTCCCAGGAGACCTTGTATTACCGCTTCATGAGCGCCAGTGGCCGCTTCGCCCACCAGGAGATTCAGAATTTCGTGTATATCGATCACCGCAAGGACGCCGCCATCGTCGGCACCGTTCCTGAAGCCCATGGGGAGGATATCATCGCGGTGGGTCGCTACTATCTGGATGAAAAAACCAACCGGGCCGAGGTGGCCTTCGTCATCCGCGATGAATGGCAGAACCGGGGGATCGGCACCTTTCTCTTCAAACATCTGGTGGGGATCGCCAAGCACAACGGCATCGCCGGCTTCACCGCCGAAGTCCTGCGGGACAACCGGCGGATGCAGGCGATCTTCAACCACAGCGGCTACACCGTCCAGAGCAAGGTGGAGGGGGACGTCTACAGCTACAGCATCGATTTCGGCTGAAAAAATGGAGAGAAAGGGCTTAACCACCGCCCTTTCTCTCCGTGACCGCGGGAAAAGCCGTGACGCCGAAGCTCAGCGAGCCGTTTTCTTGCCTTTGGGAACGGCCTTCTTCGGGGCGGTCTTGACCGAAGTCTTCCTGGTCACCGCCTTCTTGGCCGGAGCTTTCTTGGCCGGAGTCTTCTTGGCCGACGCCGCCTTGGCCGGAGCCTTCTTGGCCGGAGTTTTTTTGGCCGCCGGGGCGCCGGCTTTCGCCACCTTGGTCGCCGCGGGCTTACGACCTCCCCGGGTGGCGGCCGGCTTCTTCAGGCCCAGGCGTTCGGCCTCCTTCTCCTGGCGAATCTGACAGGCCAGCTCAAAGGCCTTCTCCTGACCGTGGCGCCGGATGGAGATGGAGGTCTTGCCCTGCTTGCCCACCTGGTTGACCCAGCTTACCTCGTAGCGATTCAGCTTTTCATTGTGCCGGACTCCGACCACCCCGGTCTTGGTATTGCTGACCGTCACGATATGCTTGTCGGTCCGAATTTTGCCCAGGCTGATCTCGGTCTGATCGCGCCAAGCCAGGGCGGCCAGCAAACTGGAATAGCGACCACCGTGTTTGCCGTCGGAAAAGAATTTGGCATGGGTCTTGCCCTGAAAGCGGACACGCACATACCACCCGTGGGTCCTCTTGCTCTCCTGATCGATCCGGGCGACATCCTTGTGTTTTTCCAGTTTCGATCTCTTAACCATCTTATTGTTCTCCTTTAGTTTTAGCTTAGCGTTGGGTCAGCCTGTAAAGCTCCTAGCGTAAACAAATCAATACAACAAGTACACCCTGCAAATTCCTGGCACCTTTCGGTTGCAACCCCTCTTTTCCGGGTTGAGCAAAAACCATATTCTGACAGAGCCTTGCAGTTCCCTATCACACACAGGCAATCTGCATACCAACAGCCCCGCAAACGGAATATTTTTTTAAACTCTTGTAATCACAAGCCATTGAATGATTTAACCCTTGCCCGCCAACTCCATCCGCAAACCTTACTGGTCTATTTTGTCGCACCTTGGGCAAATTCTGCCGCATGGGATGCGAAAAAAGTGTGGGAGGTCAACCAGGTTGCAATCTCTCGCCGGTCAGGTTAGCCTTGGCCAATCAACCCCACCGGTTCCGCCCGGTGGGCCGGGATCATTATTAAACTCGCGCAACGAGGTCGTCATGCCCCTCCATAATTCCGTCGATTCCTTCAGGCAGCTGGTCGAAATTGTCGCCCGACTCCGGGCCCCCAACGGCTGCCCCTGGGATCGCAAGCAGACTCCGGAAACCTTTAAACGATACTTGCTTGAGGAAACCCATGAGTTGCTGGAGGCCCTGGAGGGGGACAACCACGAGCACATTCGCGAAGAGCTGGGCGATCTGTTGTTCCAGGTACTTTTCCTCTGCCAACTCTACAGTGAGCAGGGAGCCTTCACCTTGGACGAGGTAATTGGTGGGATCAAAAGCAAAATGATCCGCCGCCATCCCCACGTCTTCGGTGACGCCAAGGTCGATTCGGAAGATGACTTACGCCGCCAGTGGCTGGCGATTAAGGCCGACGAGAAAAAAAGCCGGACATTGGGCTCTTGACAGCAGTACCGCAGGCATGGTAGAAGTCTCCTTTTTTCGTGCGGCGGCCAACTTTACCGCCGCGATCTTTTCACCTCTTTGCTCTCTCGCAGGACGCGAGGGGGCCGCATGCCCGTAAGGAGGAAACCGTGCGCAACTATGAGAGTGTCATCATCATCCGCCCCGGCGATGCCGCCGAGGCCGAACTCACCGCCATCATCGATAAATATTCAGCGGTGATCACCGACCGTGGGGGCGAGATCGCCGGCGTTGACCGCTGGGGCCTCAAGAAGCTCGCCTACCCGATCAAGAAAGAGATTCAAGGGGTTTACATCCTGGCCCGCTTTGCCGCCACCCCCGAAGGGGTCTATGAGATGGAGCGTCTGCTGCGGATCGACGATCGGATTCTCAAGTACCTCACGGTCAAACTCACCGGCACCGGGGAACCCTTCTCCCTGACCGATGACGATGAGCCCGCTTCCGGCGAGAGCGGCAACGACGACGATAACGAGTAAATGGCCCTGGGCAAAAGTTTACCCACCGCCGGCACCAACTCTTTGAAGAGATGAGGAACATACCATGATGAAACGCAATAAATTCTTCGGCCGCCGCAAGGTCTGCCGTTTCTGTGCCGACAAGAGCATCGTCATCAACTATAAGGATGTTAAGACCCTGCGCAACTTCCTGACCGAACGAGGCAAGATCATTCCCCGGCGGATCTATGGCAATTGCGCCAAGCATCAGCGTCAGCTGTGCGAAGCGATCAAACGGGCCCGGCAGATCGCGCTGCTGCCCTACTCCGGCAATCCTTATCTATAAAATATTTCGGGATTTCAACTTGTTGAACCAGGGGGGCGGAGCGTCATTCTCGGCGGAGCGGCTCAAGGCGCTGCTGCTGATTGCAGCCCCCCTGCTGCTGCCGCTTTGGGGGTCTGGACTATCCTGGCTGCACGCCCTTGTTCCCCTGACCGTGGCCTATCATCTGGTGACCCTGGGCGGCAGGCAGGGCAACGGCGCCGTCCTGAAGGCCCTGCTTTTGGCCGGCCTGGTCGCCCTGTTCAGCCGGGAGCTATTGCTCTATTTTTTCGGCCTGACCATGGTGCCCCTGGGCTACATTCTGGCCCACGCCATCCAGCGCCGCGATTCCGCGACCTGGACCGGGCTGAAGGGTTTGGCCTACCTGGTCGCCCTCTGGCTTTTGCTGGGGGCCTACGCCGGGATAAGCGGAGCGCCCAGCCCCCTGCAAATGGTGCATGAAAGTATCGACCATGCCCTGACCGCCGGGGGACTGGGAGAGCAGGAGTTAGCCGCCGCCCTTGAGGGGCTGCGTGATTTCGTCAACCGGGCCTGGCCGGCCCTGTTCGCGATCTCGCTGATCGGCCTGATCTGGCTCAATCTGCTCACCAGCCACTGGCTGCTGCGGCGAAAAGGGTTGAGCCCCTGGCCCGATCTGCGCCTCTGGCGAATGCCCGACCATTTCGTGGCCGTGGCGGCCCTGGCCCTGCTCTTATTGCTGCTCCAAATCGAGCCCCTGGCCACCATTGGCCTGAATGGGGTGCTGATCATGGGCATCCTCTATTTCATGCAGGGCCTGGGGGTGATGAGCCACCTGATGGCTTATTGGAACCTGCCGCCCCTGCTGCGTGGTGTCTGCTACGCCCTGGTGCTGCTCCAAGGCTACGGCATGTTGTTACTGGCGATGCTGGGGATGGCCGAAGTCCGGCTCAACCTGCGCCGGCGCCTGCAATTAAAATATCCATCAGCATAACTGCTGATCATTTGAACAAAACGGAGAATTGAACCATGGAACTGATCCTCAAGGAAACCATCGATACCCTGGGCGAAGTTGGCGATGTCGTAAAAGTGAAACCCGGCTACGGCCGTAATTACCTGTTGCCCCAAGGCAAGGCGATGCTGGCCAGCAAGAGCAATCTTGCCGTGCTGGCCAAACAGCAGGCCGCCATCAACGCTCGCCGGGCCGAACAGCGCGGCCAGGCGGAAAAACTGGCCGCCAGCATCGCTGCCGTCACCGTGACCGTCGTTCAGCGCACCGGCGAGGACAACAAGCTCTACGGTTCGGTAACCAGCGCCGATATCGTGGCCGGTCTGGCCGCCCAAGGGGTGGAGGTGGACAAGAAGAAGCTGCTGTTGGATGAACCGATCAAGACGCTGGGCAGCCACACCGTACCCTACAAGGCCGGCTACCAGGTAACCGCTGAAGTCAAGGTGGAAGTTGTGGCCCAGGAGGAAGCCGCCGCCAGCGCGCCTGGCGACCAGCAGACCGCCGCCTGATCAACCCCCGATTTCCGCGGGCCGGGCAACCACCGTTTCGCGGAAATCGGCTGGCCATTAGCTCTAAAAAGCCCACCAGGAGCCCCACCAGGAACCCATGGAAAACATATCCGGTTCCGCCGCCTCCACCATCCATCGCCTGCCGCCCCAGAATGTCGAGGCCGAGCAGTGCGTTCTGGGTTCCATTCTGCTGCAGCCCGGCGCCATGGCCCGAGCGGTGGAGATCATCGGCCCCGATGACTTCTACCGGGAAGCCCATCGAGCTATCTATACCGCCATGGTGGCCCTCTTTGAGAAGAGCGAGCCCCTGGACTTGATCACCATCACCAGTCTGCTCCAGGATACCCGCAAACTTGAAGGTGTGGGCGGACCAGGCTATCTGGCCTCCCTCACCGACCTGGTGCCGGTGGCCGCCAATATCGCCCATTACGCCCGCATCGTGCGGGACAAGGCGATTCTCCGCCGCCTGATCCAGACCAGCACCGAAATCGCCAGCCGCTGTTACGAAGAACAGGACGATATCGACGGCCTGCTGGACGAGGTGGAGCAGACCGTCTTCGAGATCTCCCGGGCCAAAAGCGGCCAGTCCTACTGGCCGATGAAGACGGTGATCAACACCACCTTCAAGCATGTTGAGTCGCTCTACGAACGCAAGGAGCATATCACCGGGGTCCCCACCGACTACCACGAACTCGATCGGATGACCGCCGGGCTCCAGCCCGCCGACCTGATCATTCTGGCCGCCCGCCCCAGTATGGGCAAAACCGCCCTGGCCATGAACATCGTCCAGCACGTGGCCTTGATGCACAAAACCCCGGTGGGTGTATTCAGCCTGGAGATGTCCAAGGAGCAGTTGGGCCTGCGGATGCTCTGCTCGGTGAGTCGGGTCGATTCCCAGCGCCTGCGAACCGGTTTTCTCAAGGAACATGATTGGCCCAAACTGACCCGGGCCTACAACATGCTGCTCGACGCCCCCATCTACATCGATGACACCCCCGCCATCACCGTTCTGGAGATGCGGGCCAAGGCCCGTCGGCTCAAAACCGAGCACGATATCGGCATGCTGGTGGTGGACTACCTGCAATTGATGCGGGGTCGCAGCAACGTCCAGTCCCGGGAGCAGGAGATCAGCGAGATCTCCCGCTCGCTCAAGGCAATGGCCAAGGAGTTGAGCGTTCCGGTCATGGCCCTTTCCCAGCTTAACCGGAGCCTGGAAAGCCGACCCAACAAACGGCCCCAGCTCTCCGACCTGCGCGAATCGGGGGCCATCGAACAGGACGCCGACGTGATCTGCTTTATCTATCGCGACGAGGTTTACAACAAGGCCGAAGATAATCCCAAACGGGGGATCGCCGAGCTGATCATCGGGAAACAGCGCAACGGCCCCACCGGCACGGTGGAGCTGGCCTTCCTCGACCGCTTTACCACCTTCGAAAATCTGGCCCGTCAGGACTATTCCTCCCCAACCTGATCCCCGGCCCATTTTTGATCGAGACGGTTGTTTTTTGGGCGGCAGTCAGGTAAAAGAGCAGGACTCACCGGCAGCTGCCACCAAACCAAATTTTTCCGGACCATTACCGATCATGAGCTACAACCTGTCCCGTTATGATTTCGCGGCCATCGAGGAGAAATGGCGCACCCGCTGGCTGACCGCCAAAACCTGGAAAGTCGAAGCCGAACCGGGCCGCAAGAAATATTATGTTCTGGAGATGTTCCCCTACCCCTCCGGGCGAATTCACATGGGGCACGTCCGCAACTATACCATCGGCGACGTGGTCGCCCGCTACCGGCGGATGAAGGGAGACAACGTCATCCACCCCATGGGCTGGGACGCCTTCGGCCTGCCGGCGGAAAATGCCGCCATCAAAAACGATACCCACCCCGCCAAGTGGACCTTTGAAAATATCGACTACATGCGGGGCCAGCTCCAGCGTCTGGGCCTGAGCTACGACTGGGACCGGGAACTGGCCACCTGCAAGGCCGACTATTACCGCTGGGAACAGCTATTCTTCCTCAAGATGTATGCAAAAGGGCTGGCCTACCGTAAAAAAACCACCGTCAACTGGTGCGAGCCCTGTCAGACGGTACTGGCCAATGAACAGGTGATCAACGGAGCCTGCTGGCGCTGCGACACCTTGGTTACCCCCCGTGAGATGCAGGGTTGGTTTCTCAAAATTACCGACTACGCCGAGGAGCTGCTGGCCGGATGCGACAAACTGTCGGGCTGGCCGGAAAAAGTGCTGACCATGCAACGCAACTGGATCGGCAAGAGCCTCGGGGCGGAGATCGAGTTCCCGGTGGAGGGCCGCTCCGATAGGCTGACCATCTTCACCACCAGGCCGGATACCATCTTCGGTGCCACCTTCATGTCCCTCGCCCCGGAGCATCCCCTGGTGGCCCAATTGAGCCGGGGCACCGAACAGGAAACGGCGGTGGCTGAGTTCGTAAAACGGACCGCCGCCCGCCGCCGCCTCAAAACCGGTGAAGAGCCAGAAAAGGAGGGGGTCTTCACCGGCGGTTATTGCCTCAATCCTTTCACCGGCGCCCGGCTGCCGATCTATGCCGCCAACTTCGTGCTGATGGAATATGGCACCGGAGCGGTGATGGCGGTTCCGGCCCACGATCAGCGCGATTTCGAATTCGCCGGGCTTTACCGGTTACCCGTCATCCCGGTGATCCAGCCCGAGGGGATGGAGTTGACCGCTGAAACCATGACCCAGGCCCACGAGGGGCCGGGGATTCTGATCAACTCCGGCGATTTCAGCGGCCTGGGCTGGGAAGAGGCCAAGGTGGCGATCACCCGGCAGGCCGAGGAGCAGGGATTCGGGCGGGCCAGGACCACCTACCGCCTCCGCGACTGGGGGATCTCCCGCCAGCGCTATTGGGGCACCCCGATCCCGATTATCCACTGCGAAAAATGCGGAATCCAGCCCGTACCGGAAACCGACCTGCCGGTGGAACTGCCCACCGATGTCAAGATCGACAAGTCCGGCAAGTCACCCCTGCATACCCTGGAAAACTTTATCCGGACAACTTGCCCCGCCTGTGGCGGCCCGGCCCGGCGGGAAACCGACACCTTCGACACCTTTATGGAGTCTTCCTGGTATTTCGCCCGCTACGCCTGCCCCGATTTCCATAACGGTCCGCTGCGACGCGACCAGGTCGATTACTGGCTGCCGGTGGATCAGTATATCGGCGGAGTCGAGCATGCCATTCTCCACCTGCTCTACTCCCGCTTCTTCACCCGGGTGTTACGAGATCTTGGTTATCTGGGGGTCGACGAGCCCTTCACCAACCTGCTCACCCAGGGGATGGTGATCAAGGATGGCAGCAAGATGAGCAAATCCAAGGGTAACGTGGTCGATCCCAGCGATCTGATCGCCAGGTTCGGGGCTGATACCGTACGGCTCTTCAGCCTCTTCGCCGCGCCGCCGGAACGGGATCTGGAGTGGAACGACCAGGGGGTGGAGGGCGCCTTTCGCTTCCTGAGCCGGATTCAGCGTTTTGTCGGCGATAACCTGGAGCTGTTGAGCCGGGCCGATGACCATCTGCCGGCCGGGCTCGGCGAGGCCGACCGGGTCCTGCACCGCAAAACCCACCAGACCATCCGCAAGGTCAGTCGGGACCTGGAAGGCGATTTCCACTTCAACACCGCCATCAGCGCGGTGATGGAGCTGACCAACATCCTCTTTGCCCTCACCGGCCCCGAAAGCAAGGAGACTCCGCAACCGCCCCTGGTACGCCGAGCGGTGGAAGCGATCCTGACCCTGCTCTTCCCCATGGTCCCCCACCTGGCCGCCGAACTTTGGGAGGCCACCGGGCATGACCGGGATCTGGACGCCATGCCCTGGCCGGAATACGATCCGGAGGCCGCCAAGGATGATGAGATCACGGTGGTGATTCAAGTCAAAGGCAAGGTCCGTGGCCGCCTGCAGGTGGCGCCGGGCACCGCCGAGGATGAGCTGCGGCAACTGGCCCTGGCCGACGACAAGGTCAAGGGGTTCATCGGTGGGGCCCCGGTCCGTAAAGTCATTGTCGTGCCGGACAAGCTGGTCAATATCGTAATCTAATGATCCGACAGTAAATGAAACCTCAAACCGGACCGACTCCCTTTCTGGTTGTACTGGCGCTGGGCTGCCTGCTGCTGGCTTCCTGCGGCTACTACAACCCCAACGTGCTGCCGGAACAGCGTGATCTGCCTCCCGCCCGACTCTACGCCCCCATGTGGCAAAACGCCACCAACGAGATGGGACTGGAAAGCCGGGCCCACGGCGCGGTGAGCGACTGGTTGCTGCAATCGGGTCGCATCGTACTGGTGGCCGACGAGGAGGACGCGGAATATATTCTGACCGGCCGGATCAGTTCGATCCGCTATCCCGGTTTCTCCTACGACATCACCACCACCGCCCGCTCCCTCAACGCGGTGCTGACCAGCTCCGTTAGCCTGAGCGAAAGGGAAAGCGGCCGGATAATCTGGCAAAACCCCAGCCTGCGCCTGGAGGAGACCTATAACCTGGACGCCAGCGTCAGCCAGACCGATGCCAATCAGCGCGAGGCCCTGCGCCTGCTGGTTGACAGTCTGGCCGAGCAGGTATACCTGCGGGTGTTGCGCAGCCTGACCACAGTACACAAATATCGCTAGCCCAGACCCCTGATATTTTTATCAGTAAAGCCGATCGGAGGAAGAGATGACCACACCCCGCAAACAACTTGCCAACGCCATCCGCGCCCTGAGCATGGACGCCATCCAGAAAGCCAACTCCGGCCACCCCGGCGCCCCCATGGGGATGGCCGACATCGCCGAAGTTCTGTGGAACGATTTTCTCAAACACAATCCGGCCAACCCCGCCTGGCCCGACCGGGACCGTTTCGTCTTCTCCAACGGCCACGGCTCCATGCTGCTCTACTCGGTGCTGCACCTGACCGGATACGATCTGACCATCGAGGATATCAAGAACTTCCGCCAGCTCCACTCCAAAACCCCCGGCCACCCGGAGCACGGCTACACCCCCGGCGTGGAAACCACCTCCGGCCCCCTGGGGCAGGGGATCGCCAACGCGGTGGGCATGGCCATCGCCGAACGGACTCTGGCCGCCCAATTCAACCGGCCGGGTCACCGGATCATCGACCACTACACTTACACCTTTCTGGGCGACGGCTGCATGATGGAGGGTATCTCCCATGAGGCCTGCTCCCTGGCCGGCACCCTGGGCCTCAACAAATTGATCGCCTTTTACGACGACAACGGAATCTCCATCGACGGCGAGGTCGCGGGCTGGTTCACCGAGGATATCCCCCAGCGCTTCCGCTCCTACGGCTGGAAGGTTATCGCCGGGGTGGACGGCCATGATCCCGAGGCGATAAAGGCGGCCATTATCGAGGCCCGTGGGGAGCAGCAGCGCCCCACCCTGATCTGCTGCAAAACCATTATTGGCTGCTGCTCCCCCAACAAGCAGGGGAAAGAGACCTGCCACGGCGCCCCGTTGGGCGAAGAGGAGATCAAGCTGACCCGGGCCGAGATGGATTGGCCCCATCCCGCCTTTGTGATCCCCGCGGAGATCGCCGCCGCCTGGAACGCCCGCGCACGGGGGGCGAAAGCCGAAGAGGAGTGGCAGGAGAAGGTGGCCGCCTACACCCGGGCTTTTCCCCGGGAAGCGGCGGAACTCCAACGGCGGCTCAGCGGCCGCTTACCCGTCGGCTGGGGCGAACAGGCGGCGGCCTTCGTGACCGCCAGCGAAGAAAAAGCGGCCAAGGTGGCCAGCCGCAAGGCTTCCCAGTTGGCCCTGGAGGGCTACGGTCCGCTGCTGCCGGAACTGATCGGCGGCTCGGCCGATCTGGCCGGCTCCAACCTGACCATCTGGTCCGGCAGCCGCGATATCAAGCAGCACCAAGACGGCAACTACATCTATTTCGGGGTTCGGGAGTTCGCCATGGTGGCCATCGGCAACGGCCTGGCCCTGCACGGCGGTTTTATTCCCTACACCGCCACCTTCCTGGTCTTTGCCGACTACGCCCGCAACGCCATTCGCATGGCCGCGCTGATGAAGCAGCGGGCCATCTTCGTGCTGACCCACGATTCCATCGGCCTGGGTGAGGACGGCCCCACTCACCAGCCCGTGGAACATGCCGCCTCCCTGCGCCTGATTCCCAACCTCCACGTCTGGCGGCCCTGCGACGCCGGCGAAACCGCGGTGGCCTGGAAGGTGGCCCTCGAACGTGGGGATGGACCCAGTGCCCTGCTCCTTTCCCGGCAGAACCTGCCCCATCAGCCCCGCACTCCGGAACAGAGCTCCACGGTGAGCCGCGGCGGCTATATTCTGCGTGATTGCCAGGGCACTCCCGAACTGATCCTGCTCGCCACCGGCTCGGAGGTGGAGCTGGCCGTTGCCGCCGCCGGCAGGCTGGCCGAAGCCGGTAGAGGGGTCCGGGTGGTCTCTCTACCCTGTCTGGAGCTGTTTGAGGCCCAGGATGAAAGCTATCGCCAAAGCGTGCTTCCCGACGGGGTGACGGCCCGGATCGCCATCGAAGCCGGCCGCAGCGACGGCTGGTACCGCTATGTCGGCCGCCGGGGCAAGGTGGTCGGTTTGGACCGTTTCGGTGAATCGGCCCCGGCCGAGCAGCTTTTCCCGCTCTTCGGCTTCACGGTGGAAAATGTGCTGGCGGCCGCCGCCGAATTAACCGGCAAGTAGTGGAAGCTGTTCTGCGGATTGGGGGAATAACGGCCTCCAGTCCCCTGGTGGCCGCTCCCCTGGCCGGGTACTCCGATTTGGCCTTCCGCCTGCTTTGCCGGGAGTACGGGGCTGGGATCTGCTGGTCGGAGATGATCAGTTGCCATGGAGTGGTGCGCCGCCAGCCCCGGACCCTGGACCTGGCGGCGACGGTGGCCGCGGAACGGCCGGTGATCATGCAGCTCTTCGGGGCCGAACCGGAGATCATGGCCGAAGCGGCGGCCATCCTGAGCGAACTGCCCATCGACGGCATCGATATCAACATGGGCTGTCCGGTGCGCAAGGTGGTCAAAAGGGGGGCGGGATCGGCCTTGATGAAGGAACCCCGGCTGGCCGCCAACCTGACCCGGGCGGTGGTGGCGGCGACCAAGCTGCCGGTAACCGTCAAAATCCGCTCGGGCTGGAACCACCAGGCGATCACCGCCCCGGAATTTGCCAAAATGCTGGCCGACTGCGGGACCGCCGCCATCACCATCCACGGTCGCACCTGGAGCGACGGTTTCGCCGGCCGGGCTGATCGCCGGGTGATCGCGGCGGTGAAAGCGGCGGTGGATATTCCGGTGATCGGCAATGGCGATATCAACAGCCATGGCCAAGCCCTGGCGATGATGACCGAAACCGGTTGCGACGGAGTGATGATCGGCCGAGGTGCCTTGGGCGCCCCCTGGGTGTTCACCCCCCACTGTCCCGACCACTTACCCCTGGCTCCCCGCCTCCGCGCCGCCCTGCGCCACCTCCTCCTGCTCCGGGAGTTTCACCCCCGTTGCAACCCAATCCACGCCAGGAATCAACTGGGCCGCTATTTCAGGGCCCTGCCCAACGGCGCCCTCCTGCGCAAACAGATTTACGACCTCGGTGACCCCGATCGACTGGAAGAGTTTTTGCGCGGCTTGCTCGCCGGGGAACAGCAGGAAAAAACGGAACCGCTTTAGCGTTGGCCGCGGATAAACTCCTCGTAAAGATCCACGTCACGCCGGCTGCCGATCACCAGGGGAACCCGTTGGTGGAGACCGTCGGGCTTGATCTCGCTGATCTCCCGGCCGTCATCGGTGATGGCCCGCCCGCCGGCCTGCTCCACCAGAAAGGCCATGGGAGCGGCCTCGTAAAGGAGGCGCAGCTTGCCGTAGGGTTTGGTGGGATCCTTACTGTCGCTGGGGTAGAGAAAAACCCCGCCGGCGATCAGGTTGCGGTGGAAATCGGCGACCATCGAACCTATATAGCGGGCGCTGTACGGGCGGCCGGTGGCCCTATCCTCCTCCTTGAGGTATTCGATGTAGCGGCGCACCGGCTCCTGCCAGTAGTTGTAGTTACCCTCGTTGACACTCAGATACTTGCTCTTCTCGGGAATCCGAATGTCGGGATGGGAGAGGAAGAACTCGCCCACGCTGGGGTCCAGGGTGAAGCCCTGCACCCCTTCTCCGGTGGTGAAGACCAGCATGGTGCTGGAGCCGTAGATGATATAGCCGGCCGCCACCTGCCGGCTGCTGGCCTGGAGCAGATCCGACTCATCCCCGGGTCCGCCGTCGGTGGAGAGCCGGCGATGGATGGAGAAAATGGTGCCGATACTGACATTGACATCGATATTGCTGGAACCGTCCAGGGGATCGAAGGCCAGGGTGTATTTACCCTCGTACCCCTCCACCACCGGAATGATATCGGCCTCCTCCTCGGAGGTCATGGCGCAAATATAGCCGCAACGAGCCATCCGCCGCTTGATGGTGTTGTTGGCAAAATCATCCAGTTTCTGAACATGCTCGCCCTGGATGTTGGTCTTGCCGCTCATCCCCAAAATATCGGCCAGGCCCGCCATATTGACCTCGGCCGAGATGGTCTTGGCCGCCACGATCAGTTCGTTGAGCAGGCCGGTCAGATCTCCAGTGGCCTCGGGGTGGAGGCGCTGGCTGTCCATAATATGGCGACTTACCGTTATTCCCAAAGGTCTGGTCATCTCTGTCTCTCCCTGGTCCCAAAACTGTTCTCGTAAGGGCCTGGCCGCTCGCGGGCCCGCTTACCGGATCAGCTTAAGCAAGATGGGGAAGGCGGTCAAACAAATTCCGCTTTAAAGCGGCCTTTTGCTCCCCTTAGAGCTTGACAGCCCCGGCGAAAAAACTCATCTTGGCTCGATGCCCGCCATGGAACCACATACCCCAACCGTCACCAGAACCCACCTGCCCGCCGGGGAGTGGCGCTCATACGTCATCCTCTTTACCGGCAACCGCAACTATCTGCGGTTCTGGCTGGCCGGGGTGATCAGTCAGTTGGGCAACTGGTTCAACTATATCGCCGTTTTTGTCCTGCTCAACGAGCTGGCCGGCTCCGGCGTGGCGGTGAGCTGGTTTCTGATCGCCAAGTTCATACCCACCGCCATCCTGGCCCCGGCGGCCGGAGTCATTGCCGACCGTTTCTCCCGCAAGAGGATCATGATCACCTGCGATGTGGGCCGGATCTTCGTGGTGCTGGCCTTTCTGCTGATTCGCGACTCCTCGCTGATCTGGCTGGTTTTCGTGCTGGCCCTGATCCAGGAAGCGATGTGGAGCTTTTACGATCCGGCCCGGCGGGCCTCGGTGCCCAATATCTGCCGCTCCGAGGAGCTGCACCTGGCCAACGCCCTTTCCGGGGCCACCTGGTCGATCATGCTGGCGGTGGGGGCGGCCCTGGGCGGCCTGGTCACCGCCGCCTGGGGCTGGCAAACCGCCATTGTACTCGATGCCCTCACCTTTGCCCTTTCCGCCCTTTTGCTCAACACGGTGATTCTGCCCCATACCTCCCGCAAACGGGAGGGCAAGACAGGATGGCGGGAATACACCGGGCTCAATGATCTGGTGGCCGGTTTCAGCTATCTGGCCGGGCGCCGGCACGTGGCAGCCCTGCTGCTGGTCAAGAGCGGCTGGGCCCTCTCGGGGGGGATCATGGTGATGCTGGCGATCTTCGGCGAACAGGTCTTCCAGGTGGGGAACCAGGGCGGGGGCGGCAGCGGCATCCTCTACAGCATGCGCGGGGTGGGAGCGGCCATCGGCCCGATTCTGGCCTGGCGACTGCTGGGGGAGCGCGACCATCAGATGTACCGTTCCATCGGCCTGGCCTTTTTTCTGGCCTGTGCCTGCTATCTCGGCTTCAGCCAATCCCCGACCCTGGCCTGGGCGGCCCTCTTCGTGATGCTGGGCCATCTGGGGGGGTCGGTACAGTGGGTTTTCAGCACCACCCTGCTGCAGAAAAAGGTGGAGGACCAGTTCCGGGGCCGGATCTTCGCCGCCGAGATGGCTCTGCTCACCCTGATCCTCAGTTTATCGACCTATTTCACCGGAGCCGCCCTGGACCGGGGCGCCGATCCGCGCTCGGTCACCGCCGTGCTGGCCCTGCTCTTCCTGCTGCCCGGCACCCTTTGGACCATCTACGCCAAGCTGCGCCTCGGGGCCAGGGAGACCCGCTGAGGCGGCAGCCGCCAGGGCCAGATAGTGTTCACCCTCCCCGGGGCGGCCATGCTTCAGGCAGCCCCGGCCATAGATCAGAGATTTGCGGGCCAGTTCCCGGCGAGCCAGCTCGGCCTGGGTGGCGGTGAGGTTGGTGGCGGCCAGCAGTTTCTGCAGGGCCTTGATCCGAAATCGATCCATGCCCAGGCGATAGCGCGCCGATAGCTGGTCGCTGCGACCGCCATGCTTCTCGGTCAGGGGCCGGTCGATGAACAGCACCGGAAAGCGGGCCGTTACCCGCAGCCAGAGTTCGTAATCCTCGCAGCAGGGCAGTTCCTCGTCAAACCCGCCCACCTCCTCCAGTAATGGCCGCCGCAGCATCACGGTGGACATTCCGATCACGCACAGCTCCAGGCTGCGGGCAAAGAGGTCGCCCCCCTCCTTGCGATGACGTTTTTTGGGGTTGAGGTGCTCGCCCCGCCGCCGCCAGATCTCTTCGGTGTGGGAGAGCGGCAGGCGGGGATTGGCGGCCATGGCCGCCGCCTGGATGGTCAGCTTGCCCGGTTGAAAGCGGTCATCACAATCGAGGAAGGCCAACAGTTTGGCGCCAGCCCGGCGGACCCCCAGATTGCGGGCCGCCGCCGGCCCCCGGTTTTCCTGAAAAAGATAGCGCAACTCCGGGGCCGGGGCGGCGGATTTACGCAATTCTCCCGCCCAGCTTCGCACCACCTGCCGGGTATGATCGCTGGAGCCGTCGTCCACCACCAGCAGTTCCAGGGGGCGGTAATCCTGCTCCACCACCGAAGCGATGGCTCGATTGAGCCAATCGGCCCGGTTATAGGTGGGAATAATAACGGAGACCGGTTCCATCATGGTCGAATCAATCCGGTTTGGGGGGGATGAAATTACCATGGATCAATTTACGGCCGCGACTGCTGGTGAGCTGGCTGACGGAAAAAAGCAGGGTGGAGGTCTCATCGGCCTGCACGGCGGTTTCCCGGCCGATCAGTTCGACTCCGGCCAGATCAAGACGGCTGGAGGTCACCGCCAGGGCCGTATCCCCCTCGACCCAAAGGCCGCTGGCCAGCACCACCGAATCGACAACCCGCAAAACGGTACCCTCACCCTGGATCACCCCCTGCTCGATGGTAACCCGCGATCCCCGGATGGTCACCCCGTTGGCATAAACGCCGACCAGCCGGACCTCGTCGCAGTCGGCAATCTCCAGCCGCTCATAACGACCGCTGAAGGTCAACCCCTGCTCATTCTGGCAGGTTCCGATCCGGTCGGCGGGCCCGGTGGGGGGAACCCTGGGCGCGGGGTTCTCAACCAGGACCCTGCCCAGGGCCGCCCGGAACAGCCCGGGCTGCTGGGCCATCGGGACATGACCGGCGCCGGGAATCACCAGCAGGCTGGCCCGGGGCAACAGGGCTTCCAACAACAAGCCGGTGCGCAGGGGAGTGACCTGATCCTCCTCCCCCCAAATGATGAAGGTGGGGGCCTCTATCGTCCGCAGGGCCCGGCTGAAATCCTCATGCACCAGGGCCAACCCGGCAATCCGTCCCGGATCTCCAGCCAGAACCCTGGCGCGCAGGGTTTCGCTGGCCAGGATCTGTTCCACATCCATGGGCAACCGGGGCAGGCTGGTGATCAGATTACCCACCCATTCGTCGATCCGCTCCAACGGCTTGGCGGGCAGCTGGGGCAGACGGCCCCGCAGATTGGGATCGAGCATATCCCGGGTGATTATTTTCCGATGGAGAATGCCGGCCACATCGATCAGCACCAGCCGCTGCACTTGGCGGGGGTAGTCGGCGGCAAAACGCAGAGCCACCCCCCCACCCAGGGAATGCCCCAGCAGCACCACCGGTTCGGCGCTGAAGCGATCCACCAGCCAGCGCAGATAGGCGGCATACTCCTTGGGCGAATAAAGGCGATTGAGCTTGTCGGAACGGCCAAACCCGGGCAGGTCCACCGCCAGGACATGGTAATCGACGGCCAGCTCCTCAATGAGTCCGGCCCAGGTGGAGGATGCCTGATCGCCCAGGCCATGCACCAGCAACAGGGTCGGGGAGTTGCCCCGGCCCGCCTCCAGGATAAATGCCTGACCGCCGAAAATCGGCTCAGCCACCAAATACTCCCGGACCGGTGGATGTTGAGCCCCCGCCGCCAACGGCCAGCAGCAGAGCAAGAGCAGCAATATTTTCAACCTTAACAAACGCATCCCGGGGTCTCAGGGCCGAAAGGGGGGATTGAAGCGCGGGAGTTGGCCAATCAGTCGCGCAACAGTTGCCGGAGCAGTGCTTCGAGTTCAGCCAGGAGAAATGGTTTGCTCAAGCGGCCATCGAAACCATGCTCCCGATAGTTGGCCAGAACCCCCTCATGGGCGTAACCGCTGGCCACCACCACCTTGGCGGCGGGATCAATAGCCCGCAGCTTGCCCACCGCCTCCTGGCCGCCCATGCCGCCGGGCACGCTCAGATCCATGATCACCAGATCATCTGATATTCACAACTCACCCCACTGCCCCGCAAAACAAAGTCGGTGGAATCCCGATAATGGTGCCGCTGCGGTCGCGGATGGGCGCGCCGCTGTCGGCAATCGGCCGCCGGGTGCCATCCTTGCCGATCAGCAGGGTATGGTTCTCCAGGGCCACAATCCGGCCGCTGGCCAGCACCTTCTCCACCGGATTTTCACAGGCGCGGCCACTGCGTTCGTTGATGATATTGAACACTTCGGTGAGGGGGCGGCCGACGGCCTCCACCTGGCTCCACCCGGTGAGCTGGCTGGCCACTCCGTTGAGCATCATTATCCGCCCCCGCCGGTCGGTGGTGATCACCCCATCCCCGATACTCTGCAGGGTGATGGTCAGGCGCTCCTCGCTGGCCTGCAGCTCCTCAAAGGCCCGGCTCAGTTCAGCTTCCCGCTTGCGGATCACCTCGACCTGCGCCGCCACCTCTGCCATATTGCGGTGCAGCGAGGCGACCATGGCGGCAATATTCTCCCTGAGCCGCGACAACTCCAACAGATAGGTGCCGGCGGGGGGAGCAGCCTCCTCCCCCGCCCCCACCCGGGTGGCGTAATCGGTAAGTCTGATCAAGGGCAAAACCAACAGCTGGCGGATCACCAGGGTCAGCAGCACCGCGATCAGCAGAGCCACCGCCAGCACCAGCAGATTGATCCGGAGAAAGGCGTGGCGGGGGGCGAAAAGCTCATCCTCGCTCACGCAGATGCCCAGATAATTCTGCCAGGGTTCATAAAACATCATGGCCGCCATCCGCTTTTCCCCGTTGACGTTGAAACGGTGGACAACCGGCTGTCGTTGTCCCTGCAACTGAGCAAACAGCTCGGCAAAGTCGTGGTCTTTCTGCACGGCAAATTCCCGGGC
>DSDS01000137.1 GCA_011048585.1 Desulfurivibrio alkaliphilus
CAGTTTTGACGCCATCGGGGCCTTCTCCCGGCGGGAGGATGCCCCGCATCAGGCTTCCCGCCCCTTTGATCAGGAGCGCGACGGCCTGATTCCCAGCGGGGGAGCGGCCATCCTTTTTCTGGAGGCGGAAGAGGTCGCCAGGGCCAGAAAAGCTAAAATCATCGCTGAAATCAGCGGCTACGACTTCTCTTCCGACGGTTATCATCTTTCTGTGCCCAGCGGCGAGGGCCTTTCGCGCGCCATGCGGGGGGCCCTGGCCAACGCCGGAGTTTTACCCGCCGAGATCGATCTGGTGATGGCCCACGCCACCTCCACCCCGGCCGGAGATGAAAAAGAGGCCCAGGCTTTGAGTCAGCTTTTCGGCCTGGAACAGGGGGAGCAGGGACCAGTGGTGGCCGCCACCAAGTCCCTTACCGGCCATGAATTCTGGATGGCCGGCGCCTCCCAGCTGATCTATGCCCTGCTCATGAGCCGGGCCGGTTTTGTCGCCGGCCACCCCAATCTGAGCAAGCCGGCCCCGGAAGCGGCGCTTTTACGAATACCCACCGCCACCATCGCCGCCACCCCTCACCATATTCTCTGCAACGCCGCCGGATTCGGCGGCGTCAACGCCTGCCTGGTAGCCAAGGTACACCATGAAGTGTGACGTGGTGGTGATCGGCAGTGGCATTAGCGGTTTGACCGCCGCCGCCCTGCTGGCCAAAAGTGGCCGGAGCGTGGTGATCGTGGAGCGTACCTCCCGGCCGGGCGGGGCCCTGAAACGGTTTGTCCGCCAGGGGGTCCCCTTCGATGTCGGGTTCCACTACACCGGCTGCCTGGGAGAGGGTGACGTGCTCACTACCCTCTGGGATTACCTGGGGGTGCGCGCCATAATCCCCATCCGCCCCTTCCCCCCCGACGGCCACGACGAGCTGTCCATCGCCGGCTACGACCAGCCGGTACGGGCTTTTTTCTCCTACCGGCGCCTAAGGGATGAATTGGAGCGGAGATTCCCCGGAGAGCGGATCGCCATCGCTGACTACCTGGGCAAGATTGCCGCGATCTGCCAGAAAATCCCCTTTTACAACCTGGAGTTGCCCCTGACCCCGTTTCTGCGGGGCTTCCAGGAACCCCCCGTTTCATTGTGCGACTACTTAACCAAACTCACGGCTGATCCCCAGCTCCAGGCGGTCCTGGCCAGTCCCGCCTTCCTCTACGGGATCCCGGTCGCGCGGGCAAGTCTGGCGGTCCACGCCATGGTCGCCCACGGCTTTTACCGCGGGGCCTATACCATAGATGGCGGTGGCCAAGCGGTGGTGGACGCCTTCCTCCGGATCCTGGAGCAGGCCGGGGTAACCATAATCGGCAAAAACCGGGTCGACGAAATTCTGGTGGAAGGTGGCGTGGCGGCCGGGGTCCGCACCGACCGCGGACAGATTATCCACTGTCGTGACGTAATCTACACCGGTCACCCTTCCGCCGTGCCGGCCATGGTGCCGGCGGGTATTTTCCGGCCGATCTACCTGAAGAGAATCCAAGGGTTGCGCAACACCGCCTCCATGTTCGCGGTTTTCGCGGTGGCTCCGGATGAGACCCCCGGGGAACCCGACTGGGTCAACCACTATCACATCCCGGCCGGGCTCGCCATTCTGCCCGAAACCGCGCGGGTGCCCAGAACGGAAAGGGTCCTGATGATGACCACCCCGGAGCGGGGCCGCTTGCCAAACTTGAAAAATAACCACCGGGGCATTATACTCCTCAGACCCGCGCTTTGGGAGGAGATTGAGAGATTCGCACCAACCGGTCGCCGCAGTCGCCCCCCGGCTTACCTGGCCTGGAAAGAGGAGCTGGCCGGGGAGATGATTGCGGCGGCCGGCCGCTACTGGGGGGAGAGCTACGCCGCCCTCCGTCCCTTGGCGGTGGGCACCCCCCTGACTTTTCGCGATGAGTTGGCCGCCCCTGAGGGAGCCGCCTACGGAGCCCAACATTGCCTGGGCCAGCACAACCCCGGAGCCCGGACCAGGCTGCCGGGCTTTTGGCTCGGTGGCCAGAGCACCCTGATGACCGGCGTGGTGGGGGCGGCCCTGGCCGGGTTGGTCAGCGCCGGAGAGATTTTGGGACTGGAATCGACATGGGAGCAAGTGCGCCAATGCCGTTGAAACGAGTTGTCATTACCGGGCGCGGCGCCGTTTCCCCCTTCGGCCTCGGAGTTCAACCCCTCCTGGAGGGGATCTGGGCCGGGCGCTCCGCCATCCGGGCCATGCCGGAGTGGGCCCGGATCGACGGCTTAAAAAGCCTCCTGGCCGCCCCGGTGCCCGATTTTGCCGACAAGGAGCTCCTGCCCCGCAGCCTGCGACGCACAATGGGCCCAATGGCCAAATATGCCACCTTGGCGGCTCTTGAGGCCGTCAAGGACGCCGGGATCGACCAATCCCTGCTGGCCACCGGCACCATCGGGGTCGCCGTCGGTTCCACCACCGGCAGTCCCTCCGCCTATGAAGATTTTTACCGCACCTTCCTGCCCGCTGAGACCATCGGCGGCATCAGGTCCGGCGAATTTTTTAAAATCATGGGCCACAGTTGCGCGGCCAATATCTGTCTGGCCTTGGGGATCCATGGCGAACAGTGGTCCCCGGTCAGCGCCTGCGCTTCCTCTTCCCAGGCCATCGGACTGGGCTATCTGCTGATCCAGGCGGGTCGCCAACGGGCCATGCTCTGCGGCGGCGCCGATGAAGTTCACCACTCGGTCACCGGGGTTTTCGACGTGGTCCGGGCCGCCTCGCTGCAAAACGACAATCCGGCCGCCACACCCAGACCCTTTGATGCCGAGCGGGACGGGGTGGTTTGCGGCGGCGGGGGCGGAATTATCCTGCTGGAGAGCTACGAGTCGGCCCGGGAAAGAGGCGCCAGGATTTACGGCGAAATCATCGGTTTTGGCAATGTCAACGACAGTGAGCATATCGCCAACCCCCATGAGGGCTCCATGGCCAGGGCCATGCTCAATGCCATGGACGAATCCAAGATCAGCCCCGCCGAGGTGGATTATGTCAACGCCCACGCCACCGCTACCCTGCTGGGCGATCCGGCCGAGGCCGCGGCCATCGCCAAGGTGGTGGGGGCCTCGGTGCCCACCAGCTCCTTTAAGGGGCATATCGGCCATACCCTGGGAGCGGCGGCGGCCCTGGAGACCATCGTTCTGCTGGAGATGCTCCAGCGCCAGGAGATCATTCCCACCCTTAATCTGGCAAACCCGGACCCGGAGTGCGCCGTGGCCAATCTGGTCCGTAAAATTGAAAAGAGAGCATTAACCACCGTGCTGAAAAACAACTTTGCCCTGGGCGGCGTCAACGCAGCTTTGGTTCTGAGGAGATTAACACCATGATGAGCAACGACGAACTTCGCCGTCGAGTAGTTGCAACCCTGGCGGAAGAACTGGAGCTGGACCCCGAGGCGTTGACTCCGGAGGCCACCCTATACGATGACCTGGGCCTGGACAGCCTTGACGCCGTGGATATGGTGGTGGCCCTGGAGAAGAGTTTCGGGATGAAATTTAACGATGAGGAGAGCCTGAAGGCTGTCCGCACGGTTAACGACCTTTTTGAACTGCTGATCAAGTTGAAGGAAAGCCAAACCGCGGATGAAGCTTAGCAGGCTGGCGGCCAATCTCTATTGCTGGTCAACCTTTATCCTTGTTACTCTGGCCTTCGGAGCGTTCCTGCCGCTACTCGCGCTGGCCCAAACCCTCTCTCCGGGCAAATCGCCTGGTCGACCTCTGCGGCTTGCCATCAGGAGATACGGCTGGATCCTGCTGCGTCTCCTCTCCCCGGCCGTGCCCATCTCCGTCGAAAACCGGGCCGGCGCGCTGCCCTTGCCGGCAATCTTTGTGGCTAACCACCGCTCCGCCCTCGACCCCTATCTCTTCGGGATGCTGGAGGTGGAAAACGCCTTTATCACCGGCTGGCCGTTCAATATCCCAATTTACGGCCGGGTGATGCGGGCCGCCGGCTACATCGACGCCCGCAACGGCTGGCCGGAGGTTGAAGCCCAGGGCCAGCACCTAATCGACGAGGGCTGCTCGCTGATTATCTGGCCCGAAGGGCATCGTTCCCGGGACGGCAAGCTGGGCCGTTTCCGCCAGGGCGCCTTCAAGCTGGCGGCGGCCACCGGCCGCCCCCTGATCCCGGTGGCAATCATCGGGGCGGGAGAGGTGTTGCCCCCCGGTAAATCCTTGTTGACTCCCGGCCCGATCAAGTTGATCATTCTGCCGCCGATCACCTTGAAAAAAGGAGATGACGGTGTTATAGTCCCTCGTCTTTTGGCAGCGGAAACCCGCAAGGCAATCACCAAGGAACTGGCTGCTTGGTAAGCGCAGCCTACAACTGTTGGCCACCGGAACCGGAGATGCGGATACCGCCCCCCACCAGCCGATACTCCCTCACAAGCGGGATCTCCCTGCGAGAGTGTGGAAAAACCGAACGAGAAGCCGCCCAGCTGGAGTTGCTGCGCCGCCACCTGGAGCTGGCGGGCACCTCCGAATTTTATCGGGAAAAATTCCAACAGGTGGGGTTGGTGCCCAGTCAATTGCGCTCCCTGGCCGAGCTTCACAAGCTGCCCCTCACCGAGCGGGCGGACCTGAACCGCGGTCATGGCTGTTTTTTCCCCGCCGCCGACCTCACCGCCACCGACCTAGCCCTCACCTCCGGCACCACCGGCAATGCCGTCACCGTTCCCTACACCAGTAATGACCTGGAGCGGCTGGCCTACAATGAGATGATAGCCTTTTTTCGCATCGGCATCAAACCCGGCCAACGGGTTCTGCTTTGCGTTACCCTGGATCGCTGCTTTATCGCCGGACTGGCCTATTATACGGGCCTGGTCCGGCTGGGGGCCACCGCCATTCGCAGCGGCGCCGGCAGCCCTTCCCGGCAATGGGAATTGATTCGCACTTTGAACCCTTCGGTCATCGTAGGCGTGCCCACTTTTCTCTGGCAGTTGGCCCAATGGGGGCTGGAGCACGGGCTCGATCCGACCCGGGCCGGCATCGAAACCCTGGTCACCATCGGCGAACCGATCCGCAAGGCCGACCTGACCCTCACTCCCCTGGGGGAGATGCTGGAAAAAGGGTGGGGAGCCAAAACCTACGGTTCCTACGGGGCCACCGAACTGGAAACCGCCTTTGTCGAATGTCCCGCCACCGCCGGGGGCCATGTCCATCCCGAACTGATGCTCGTGGAGATTATCGACGAAACCGGCACGCCGGTGCCGGACGGCCAGCCGGGGGAAGTGGTGGTCACCCCCCTGGGGGTTGAAGGCCTGCCGCTGGTCCGTTTTCGCACCGGCGATGTCGCCCGACTCTACCCTGAACCCTGCTCCTGCGGCTGGCAGACCCCGCGCCTGGGCCCCATTGAGGGACGGTTGGCCCAACGGCTCAAGTGCCGGGGAACCACCCTCTACCCGGAAAACATCTTCCAGGCCATCGACGAAATTCCCGGCATTGCCGCCTACTACGTGGAAGCCCGGGCCCACTTCAGCCTCGCCGACGAGATCACGGTAGTGGTGGGCGGAGACGAAGCGGTTGAACCGGCCGCGATCCAGGAGCGGTTGCAAGCCAAACTACGGGTAAAACCGGAGGTTATAAAAAGATCTCCGGCCGAGGTGGTTGCTGTGATTGAAAAAGGCAGTGGCCGAAAAATGAAAAGATTTTTTGATTTTCGGAAGGTAGAATAACCGTGTCGTGTTTAAGTGAATATTGGGGGCAGGAGTTCACCCCGCAGGAGATCGCCCAGACCCGGAAAAACAACGGGCTGCTGTCGCTGGAGCTTGAGCTTTCCCGGGCGTGCAATATCCGTTGTGTGTACTGCTATGCCGCTTCCGGTCTACCCCTGGCCAATGAGCTTACCGCCGCCGAAATCGAGAATGTGATCGACCAGGCCACCGCCCTCGGCATCCGCAAAATTATCGTCCTCGGCGGCGGCGAGCCCCTCTTCTATCCCAGCATTTTCGAGGTGATCGATTACATTCTGGCCAAGGGGATCAAGGTGGACATCTTTACCAACGGCACCCTGATCACCCCGGAGATCGCCGAGCTCCTGGCCCAGAAAGGGGTGGCGGTGGTGATCAAGATGAACAGCCGCGATGCCGCCGTCCAGGATTATCTGGCGGGACGGCCGGGAACCTTCGCCGCCATCGAAAAGGGCCTGGCGGCCCTGCTGGCCGCCGGCTACCCAAACGAGCATCTTCTGCTGGGCATTCAGACCATTATCTGTCGCCAGAACTATGATGAACTTCCCGATATCTGGCGCTGGGCCCGCAGCCGGAAGATCATCCCCTATGTGGAGATGATGACCCTGCAGGGCAGAGCCTCCGAGCACCCCGAGTTGGAAGTTCCCATAACCGAGATCAAAACCCTTTTTGAAAAGCTCTCCGAGATCGACGCCAAGGAGTTCGGCCAAACCTGGACCCCCCACCCGCCCCTGGCCGCTTCCCAGTGTTCCCGCCATGAATACTCCTGTACCGTGACCTCCATCGGCGAGGTTCATCCCTGCCCCGGAGTTAACTTGCCGGTGGGCAACATCCGTGAGCAGTCGCTGGCCGATATTCTGCGCACCAGCAAGATTATCCGCGATCTGCGCAACATCCGGACCACCATCAAGGGTAAATGTTCCGGCTGTGACTATAACACCATCTGTTACGGCTGTCGCGGCCATGCCTACCAGGTAACGGGGGATTACCTGGCCGAGGATCCGCTTTGCTGGCTGAAATAGCAAAACCGGGAAGAACCGGGGAAAACCGATGAAGATACGCCGCCGCCCCGGCCAGCGCCACAACCCGCTCCGAATAAGTCCGGGGCGGGCGGCTTTCTCGGCCTTCTCCCTCTTTTCACTTATCTTAACCCACCTTTCTCCGGGTCCCTGGCTGCCGGGGGTGCTGGCCAGTGAGCGGGGGAGGGATAAGGCCGACTGGATTCTGCTGGCCGGCTACGGCACCAGCCATCCCGGGATGGGGGCCACCAAACTCCGGATACAGACCGTCGATCTGGTCCCCAGGTATGAGCGGAACCTGACAGCAAACCCGGGCTCATCCTGGTACCGGGGTGAGCACTCTTTGCTGCTGGAGCTGCCGCTCCACCTGGCGGTGAGTCCTGACAGTACCCTCATGGCGGGGATCAACTTCCTGGCCTGCTGGCGATTCACCGCCCATGACCGGCTGCAGCCCTACCTCCTGGCCGGGGGTGGTCCCCTCTACATGGCCAGCAATCTGGAGGGGATGGGAACCAGGCTGAACGGCAACTACCAGTTCGGCATCGGCCTGCGCCGACCGATGGGCCACCACAGATACCTGAATTTGGAATACCGTTTTCACCATGTCTCAAACGGGAACCGCAAGGAGCCCAATGATCCCCTCAACTCAAGCAAATTTTTGCTGGGGGTAACCTTTTAACCGAAGCGGAAGCAGCTTTGCCGACACCAAACAGCCCTGACTCGCGGGATTATTATCGTTATGCCTTCTGCGAAACGGCCAGCCCGGAGGTAACCCGACTGCTGGCGGCGACTCCTTCCCGCTGGGGACGAATGCCGCCCCTGAGTCGAGCCCTGGTGGTGGAAGCGGGCCGCGTCCTGGTGGAAAACGGTCTCTTGGCGCCGGGCGAGAAATTTTCGGACCAGGGCAAACGGGTGGGGCTGATCGGGGGCACCACCACCGGTTCCCTGGCCACTGATCTGGAGTTCGCCGCCACCCTGCTGACCGGTCCCAACCTGGCCAGTCCGGCCCTCTTCGGCTATACTCTGCCCAACATCCCCCTCTCCGAAGCCGCCAACCACTTCGGCCTGATCGGTCCGGTTTACGCGATCTTTGCCCCGGAGTCGCCGTTGGTCGCCGCCGAGGAGGAAGCCGGCCGCTGGCTCGTCAGCCAGCCCGAACTTACCCTGATGCTCGCCTGTGCCTTCGACAGCCGGCCCATGCCCGGTCAGGCCGGTCAACTGGCCATAACCTTCACCATCGTGAGCCGATAAAGATGCAAATCACCCTGGTGTACCCCAAGTGGAATAAGATCCCGGAACAGACCGAATTCCATCTGCCACCCCATGGCCCGGTCTGCGTGGCCGCCTCAATTCCCGATCACCATCAGCTCAGGTTTGTCGACGAGAACGTCGACCCCCTGGACTTCGCCCAGCCCACCGAAGTGGTGTTGCTCTCCATGATGCTCACCTGCCAGCTTCCCCGGGGCAAGGAGATCGCGGCGGAGTACCGCAAGCGGGGAGTGCCGGTGATCTGCGGCGGCATTGCCACCATGCTCCACGCCCAAGAGATGGCCGGCTATGTTGATTCGGTCTTTCTGGGGGAAACCGAGGGGGGCCGGCTGGCCGCGGTGCTGGAGGATTGTCGGAACGGAACGCTGCAGCCCAAATACGATTTTTTCCACGATTTTCCTCCCATTGATACTATCGGTCCCGCCCGCCGGGAGATTCTCAACCGGCAGCGCTACATCTATCGGGGGGTGCAGATGGTGGATCTGGTTCACGCCTCCCGGGGCTGCCGCTTCAACTGTTTTCCCTGCGCCACCGCCTTTCTTGGCGGCCGCCAGTTTAGACCGCGCCCCATCGATCGGGTGGTGGAAGAGTTGGCCGGTATTGAAAACAACCGCCTCTTTCTGGTGGATAACTCCCTGGCCCAGGATAAAAAATGGGTGATGGAGCTTTTTGAGGCGATCAAGCCCCTGAAGAAGAAGTGGATCAGTCACCCCATTCTCGACGAAGATGAAGTGGTGGCCAAGGCGGCCGAAGCGGGGTGCTGGTACGTTTACCAGGCGGTATTCGATACCTCGCAGGTGATCCGGGACCGGGTCAAACGGCTGAAGGATCACGGGATCGGAGTGGAGGCCGCGGTACTGCTGGGGCCCGACAATCAGGACGCCGACTATATCAAGCGGCTGGTTGACTTTCTGCTGGAGATCGATGTCGAAATGGCGGAGTTCTCCATTCTGACCCCCTTTCCCCATACCCCGGTCACCGCCCAGATGGAAAAGGATGGCCGCATTCTGCACCGGGACTGGAGCCGCTACACCACCGCCGAGGTCTGTTTCCAGCCCAAGAAGATGACCCCCGAGGAGTTGCAGGCCATGTATCACTACGCCTGGGACAACTTTTACCGGGAGATGCCCCAGTCCCTGCGGATGGCCCGCCTCTTCAGCGAAGTGGTTAAGAAAGAGATGGCCGATGGTTCATATGTACCCCGACGCCTGGCCGCGAAACGCGGCTGGGAACTGCCCCGGAGCTGATCGCCATGGGCCTGAACTGCCTCTTGGTCTCCGTCAACCAGGCCGTTGTCCCCTACCCGGTGTATCCCCTGGGAGTGGCTCACCTTTGCGGGGCCCTGCGGGAAGCCGGCCACGTTCCCACCCACTTTGATCTCCTGGCCGACGGCGGCCGGGATGGACTTGAGCGGCTGCTCCGGGAAAACAGCTACGAGCTGATCGGACTCTCCATCCGTAACCTGGACACGGTGGACAGCTCCGACCCCCACGGTTACCTGCCGGAGATTGCCGAAACCGCCCAACTGATTCGCCGCTGCTCGGCGGCGGTGATGGTGCTGGGAGGATCGGCCTTTTCCATCATGCCCGGCGAGGTCCTGGCCTACCTGCAGGCCGATTACGGAGTGGTGGGCGAAGGGGAGCTGCTCCTGCCCTGGCTGGCCGATGAGCTGGCCGCGGGCCGTCGTCCCGAGGCCCGGCTCCTGTACAGTGAACGCAAGGATGATAGCTGGCCCCAACCGATCTTCAGCCCCAGCTCCCTCAAGTACTACATCACCCACGGCGGGATGCTCAATATCCAAACCAAACGCGGTTGCCCCCACCGTTGCGCCTACTGCTCCTACCCGACCATCGAGGGCAGGACCATGCGCTACCGCGACCCGGAGGAAACCGCCGCCGAAGTTGGCCGCTTGAGTACCGAGCATGGGGCCAGGTTTATCTTCTTCACCGACTCGGTGTTCAACGACGCGGCCGGCCATTTCCGCCTGGTGGCGGAGGCGCTGATCAAAAACGGCAACACCACCCCCTGGTGCGCCTTTTTCCGGCCGCAAAATCTGGACCGGGAGGATCTGCTGCTGATGAAACGAGCCGGCCTGGCCGCCATGGAGGTTGGAACCGATGCCGCCTCCGACCGAACCCTGGCCGCTCTGGACAAGGGTTTCTCCTTCGAGCAGGTGCTGGCCACCAATCGGCTGGCCCTGGAGGCGGAGATCCCCTGCGCCCATTTCGTCATGCTGGGCGGCCCCGATGAAAATCGGCAAACCCTGAACGAAGGACTCGCCAACCTGGAGAGCCTGGGAAAGTCCCTGGTCTTCGCCTTCACCGGCATCAGGATTTTGCCGGGCACCAGCCTGGCCCAACGGGCTGTGGCCGAAGGGGTTATCGAGGCCGGCCAACCGCTGCTGGAGCCGATCTTCTACTCATCACCCCAGCTCGCGGGGATCGATCTGGAGCGGGAGCTGACCGCCTCCTTCGCCGGCCGGCTAGATCGCATCTACCCGGTTTCAGAGGCGATCGACCAGCTTACCATGCTCCACCGCATGGGCCACGTCGGCCCCCTTTGGGATTACCTTCTCCGGCCCCGCACCAGAAGACGATGAATGAAAAGGAAAACCCAAAAATTATCGTCGTCATTCCGGTTTACAATCATGGAGACTCCCTGCGGAAGGTGGTGGAAGGCACCCTGGCCGCCGGCTGGCCGGTGCTGGTGGTTGACGACGGCAGCGACGACGAGCCTCTGCGGCAGCTAACCGGACTCGACTGCGCCAAGCTCCGGCTGCCGACCAACGAGGGCAAGGGAACGGCCATCCTGGCGGGGGCCAGGGAGGCGGCCCGGCTGGGCTATGAAACCATGATTACCCTGGATGCCGACGGCCAGCATGACCCGGCCGAGGCGGAGCTGCTGGTCCGGCAGGCGGAGCTCATCGACCGACCGGCCATTGTGATCGGGGCCCGGCGGATGACCCAGGAGACGGCGCCCAAGGCCAGCCTTTTCGGCCGCGCCTTCTCCAATTTCTGGGTCCGGCTGGAATCGGGCCAGGAGCTGGCGGACACCCAAAGCGGCATGCGCCTCTATCCAATCCGCGAACTGCTGGCCCTGAACCTGACCTGCAGCCGCTACGATTTTGAGGTCGAAGTGCTGGTGCAAGCAGCCTGGGCCGGGGTTGCCCTGACCTCGGTGGAGATCTCGGTCCACTACCCTCCCCCCGGGCAAAGGATCACCCATTTCCACCAGTTACGAGACAATTTCCGCCTGACCCTGCTCCATACCCGCCTGCTGCTGCGCCGTCTGGCCCCTTGGCCCCACCGCCAGGTCTGCAGCCGGCCGGCCCCGCAAGAGAAAAAACTTCGCTTCCCCCGCCCCTGGCTGGCTATGCAGATGCTGTTTCGCGAACACAGTTCCGCGCCGGGGATGGCCACGGCGGTATGGCTGGGGCTGTTCATGGGCGCGCTCCCCCTGATCGCCGTCCATACGGTGGCAATTATCTACGTGGCCCATCGCCTCCATCTGAACAAGATGGCGGCGGTGGCGGCCAGCCAGTTCTGCATGCCGCCGGTGGTGCCGGTTATCTGCATTCAAGTCGGCTACTTCATGCGGACCGGCCAGCTGCTTCTCGATCTCTCCCGGGAAAAATGGCTGCACGAGATCCATCTCCGCCTCTGGGACTGGTTGCTCGGCTCTCTGGTGGTCGGCCCCCTGCTGGGCCTCATCGGGGCCGTTCTGGTTTACTGGGCCCAAACCCGGCTGTTCAGGCGACAAACAAAGGAAAAGGGCCCGTCCGGATGACCCCTGCTTCCCGGCCGCTTGGGGGCCGCCTTAAAATCAGGCTCGAAGCACTGGGCCACGGAATCTTCTATCTTACCCTGCGTCTTTTTGGTCAGCTGGGGGCCTATCTGCTGCTGCTGCCGGTGATAGCGGCATATGCCGCTACCAGCCGGAAGATCGGGCGAAAAACGGCCCCCTACCTGAGCCGCCGTTTTCCGAGCGCCGGCCGTCCGGGCCGCTGGCTGGCCATGATCCGAAACCTGACCTCCTTTGGCCAGGTGCTGGTGGATCGCGCCTGGCTGGGAATCAAAGACGGCGATCTGCGCGGCGAATTTATCGGCTATCAGCAACTGGAAGAGCTGGTGAACCGGGGGAGAGGGGTGGTGCTGCTCACCGCTCATGTGGGCAACTGGCAGACGGCTCTGGCCCGACTGGACAGTCTGCCCACCCGGGTTCATGCCCTGATGCGCTACGATCAGGAGGCGGCGGCCAAACACTACTTCGACCTCCGTGACGGCAGGCGCCCCTTTGAAATCATCGACAGCGAGGGCCCCTGGGGTGGCATGATCGAGGCCACCGCAGCCCTCCAGCGGGGCGAGGTGGTCACCATCATGGGGGACAGGCTGGTTAAGGGCTCGGCGGTGACGGTGGATCTCCTAGGGGACCCAGCCAGAATACCCGAGGCCGCCTACTTTCTGGCCGGCTCGGTAGGAGCCCCGGTGGTTGTCATGTTTGCCGCCAAAACCGGGCGCAAATCATACCAGTTACGGGTCTGGGACAGTTGGTATCCCCGTTGGGAAAACCGGGAACAACGGGCGGAGGCCTGTCGAAACTCCGGTGCCAGGTTTGCCAAAAACCTGCAGGAGTATCTGGACGAGTATCCCCATCAATGGTACAACTTTTACGATTTCTGGCAGCAGTAACTTAAACCAACCAAATGGAAGAAGCATGGAAGAGCTCAAAGAGAAACTGAAGCGGATCTTGATCGACGAGATCAAAATCCAGGGGATGACCCCAGCGGACCTCAAGGACGATATGCCCCTGTTCGGCGATGACGGTCTGGGGCTTGACTCCCTGGATGCGGTGGAACTAGTCGTCCTGGTACAAAAGCATTTCGACGTCCAGATTGCCGACATGGAGGAGGGCAAAGAGGCCTTCGCCTCCATCGCCAGCCTGGCCAACTATATTCACCAGAAAAAGAGCTGAAGGTAAGTTTTGGTGCCAGCAGCAGACAGGATCGCCATCAGCGCCATGGGGTGCGTCTCCGCCGCGGGTCGAAATCCGGAGGAACACCTCCGATCGTTGAACGGTCGGCCGGTGCCCTGCGGCCCGGTGCCCGCAGAGACCTTTGCCACCTCCCTGACCTTCCCGGTATTCAGCGCCCCGGACGAGCCGCTACCATCCCCGACCCCTGATTACCCGCGGCTTGGCCAGATCGCCGCCGACCTGGGTCCCACCGCCAGGCTGGCCCTGCGGGCCGCCCTTCAGGCCCTGGTCCGCAGCGGGATAGAGCCGGCGGACCTGCGGAAAAAGCGGGTGGGGATCTGCCTGGGCACCACCGTGGGTTGCGCCTTTAACGATGAGGATTACTACCGAGCCTGGCGCCAGGGGGCACATCCACCCTTGGACCCGGTGCGCCGTTACCTGCGCAACAATATCAGCGCAATCCTGCAGGAGATCCTGGGGGTGAGCGGTCCCAGCCTGGTGGTCACCAACGCCTGCGCCTCGGGTACCGATGCCCTGGGCATCGCCGGCAACTGGCTGCGGAGCGGGCGCTGTGATCTGGCCATTGCCGGCGGGGCCGACGCCCTGTCACGTATCACCTGCAACGGCTTTGCCGCCCTCCAGCTCACCGATTCCGCTCCCTGCCGCCCCTTTAATCAGAACCGCCAGGGACTGAATCTTGGTGAGGGGGCCGCCGTGCTGATTCTCGAAAATGAGTCCTCGGCCCACCGGGCCCGGCGCCGGCCGATAGGCTGGCTGCGCGGCTACGGCTGTGCCGCCGATGCCTGGCATCCCACCGCTCCCCATCCGGAAGGGCGCGGCCTGCAGGCGGCCATTACCGCCGCCCTTAAGGACGCCATGATCCCGAATCGGAAACAGATCGCCATGATCAACGGTCATGGCACCGCCACCCCCAGCAATGACCTGGCGGAGACCTCGGCCCTGGCCGCCATCTTCACCCTTGATTATCGCCCGCCGCTGATTTCCACCAAATCCCTGACCGGTCATACCCTGGGAGCGGCCGGGGCCATCGAGGCGGTCTTTACCCTGCTGGCCCTGCAAAACGAAACAGTTTCGGGAACCCGCCGCTGCCGCCAACCGGACCCGGCCTTTCCCTACCGGCCGCTCACCGAAAATGAGCAGGTTCCGCTGACCGGCAGGATCGGACTTTCCCAATCCCTGGCCTTTGGCGGCGGCAACAGTTGCCTGGTTTTGGAGGCGGCCCCATGAGCAATCCGGTGAGCAAGGATGTTTTTGTCGCCAAGGTGGCACGGGAGATCGGGGTTCCAACCATTCCCGCCGACCTGCTCCGCGACCTGCGCCGGGCCGATCTTTTTATCCAGGTGGCCGTGCTGGCCGGAAGCGCGGCCCTGGGTTCCGGCTCAGGCGATGATCCCTGCCAGACCGGGGTCTTTCTGGGCACCACCACCGGCCCGCTGGATACCAATTTCGGCTTCCTCGATTCCCTCTTCGACAACGGTGAAAGCCAGGCCTCTCCCACCCTCTTTTCCCATTCGGTGCATAACGCCGCCGCCGGCTATCTCGCCCGCCTCCTGAATCTCAGAGGACCGGCCCAAACGGTCACCAGTCCCGGCTGGCCCTTTCTGGCGGCCCTGGCCGAGGCCAAAACCGCCTTGGAGCTGATGCCGTTTAAAAGGGCCCTGGTGCTGGCCGTGGAGGAGGAATCCCCGGTGCTGGTTGAGGCCGCGACCAGGAGCTCGGCCCCGGCGTCGGCTCCCTCCCCGCGACGGGGAGCGGTAGCCTGGTTGCTGACCACCGAGACCGAGTCAAGGTACCGCTTACCCAGATTAAACTCTATCCTGGTGGAAGAGAACCATTGCGCCGCCGAGTTCTACCTGCGGCGCCAGGAGGAGGTTTTTCAGCCGGATTTTACCCTTGCCCCCGGAGCAGAAGCCCCGGCCGGGCTGGCTGGGGCCCTGGCTTTGACCCAGGCCGTGGAGGAAATTGGACCCGGAGACGGCCCGCTCTTCTGGACCGCCACTGCCTTCTGCGGCCGTGCCTCGGTTCGCATTGAACGGTAAGGCTCTTGACCCCGTTTCGGGAAAGCAAACCACAACCCAAGGAGGTGTCAAAATGAAATTAACCAACTGGATTCTGGCCACCACCGTCGCAATTGTCGCCTGCCATCTGAGCCTGGGAGCCACCCCGGCCCTGGCCATTCAATCCCTGAGCGGGATGGTCGGCCAGACTTACTATCTGGCCTACAATCTCCATCCCGATCCGAAAAGAAATACCCTCTCGTCGGTCAACTATCAACTGGATGGGGCCATGATCCCCTGGGGCACCCAGGTGAAGGTGCAGAGGGTCGACCGCCGGGGGATGAGACTGGAGGCGGTGGAGAGTAAAAAGGTTTACCTCTATCAGTTTCATCGGAACACCGGCCAGACCCTGGCCCTGAGCGACCACATGGCCAAACTGCTGGTCAAGGATATCTCCGGCCTGAAAAAGGAGGTCAATGCCCTGCCGGCTCTCGATCAGCGGGGCATCAAAGAGGGGCGGGTCAAGCTGGGGATGACCAAGCGAGGCACCCTGATCGCCATCGGTCACCCCCCGGAATTCGCCACCCCCAACCCCGAAAGCGACAACACCTGGAATTACTGGTACAATCGCTTCCGCACCTTCATCGTTAATTTCGACGACAAGGGCAAGGTGGAAGGGCTAACCGGCTATCCCTTTTAATTCCCGGTTTTCTTCGACAACTATTTACTTGATGGGAACAAGATGACCCAAACACCCATAGCTTTCATCTCCGGGGCCAGCCGAGGCATTGGCGCCGCCATCGCCCTCCGGCTGGCCGCCGGCGGTTACGATATCTGGCTCAACTACCACGCCTCCCATGGCCCAGCCCAGTCCCTGCGCGAACAGATCGAGGCCATGGGCCGCCGGTGTACCCTGCTTTCCTTCGACGTGGCCGATGAGGCGGCGGTGACGGCAGCACTGGACCCCCTGCTGGACCAGGCGGTGCCCTACGCCTTTATCCATAACGCCGGGATCACCCGCGATGGCCTGCTGCCCATGATGGGCCGCGACAGCTGGGACCAGGTCCTCAACACCCACCTCACCGGCTTTTTCCTCATGGGCCGCCTGATCTCCAAGGCGATGCTCTCCAAACGGCAGGGGCGAATCATCGCCATCGCCTCGGTCTCGGGCGAGACCGGCCAGGCCGGGCAGGTCAACTATGCCGCCGCCAAGGCCGGTCTGATCGGGGCCTGCAAATCCCTGGCCCGGGAGCTGGCCCGACGCAACATCCTGGTCAATGTGGTCTCCCCGGGGCTGATCGCCACCGAAATGATCAAGGATCTGCCCCTGGATAAGATCCTGCCCCTGGTGCCCTTGAACCGGGTCGGCACCGTGGATGAGGTCTCGGGAGTGGTCGAGTTTCTGCTCGGCCCGGCCGCCGGCTACATCACCGGCCAGGTGATCGGAGTCAACGGCGGCCTCTACATGTAGCGTGACCGGCCGCCCGCCCAATCCACCCAAAAGGAACCCGATGAACTCCATCCAACTGCCCCATCCGGTGACGGAATTTATGCCCCACCGACCACCGATGCTCCTGGTGGCCACCCTGCTGGAACGCGGCCGGGAGGCGGTGGTCGAGGCCACGGTGCCCGCGAAGGGCATCTGGCTTGACGAAAACTCCCGGGTGCTGCCCGAGTACTATATCGAGCTGGTCGCCCAGGCCATGGCCGCGGTCAATGGTTATGACGCCCGGCAGGCGGGGAAGGAACCCGAGGGGGGAATGCTGGTGGGGGTCGACCAATTCTCCCTGCGGGCTTTGCCCGATCCCGGCCGTACGGTTTGGATCGATGTCGCCAAAACCTTTGAGTTCGGGGCGGTCAAGATCGTCAACGGATCGGTGCGTGATGCCGGCGGCAAACTGGCCGAGGTCAAGCTTAAAATCTGGTCGGGCGACCTGCCGGGGGGGAACCCATGATCCTGGCCCGGCCCATAAGGGGGCTGTTCCTGCTGCTCTGTTTTTTGCTGCCGGCGGCACCCGCCACGGCCACCGGCGAAGATCCAGCCGCTCTGCTGCGGGAGCTGGAAGCCACCGCCGCCAAAGTCCGCAACCTCTCCTGCTCCTTTACCCAGGAGAAGCAACTGGCCCTTTTCGCCCGCCCGGTAATCTTCCACGGCACCCTCCATCTGGCCAGACCCGATCGTTTGCGCTGGGAATTTACCCGCCCGGTGCCTTCGGTCCTGATTTTCAAGGGGGAGAGCGGCCTGCGCTGCGCCGAGGGCCAAACCACCCGCTTCGACCTCAACAGCGATCCGATCACGCGGATGGTGGCCCACCAGCTCTGGCTCTGGCTGGGCGGAGATTATGCCAAGCTGGCGGCCGAGTACCATCTCACCCTGGCCGCCCCCCACACCTTGCTGGTTGAACCCCAAAACCGGAAAATCGGCGAGTTTGTCGCCTCGGTCACCATCACTTTCGACCCGGCCTCCCTGCAGCCAAGGCAGGTGAAAATTGCCGAACCCGGCGGCGACACGACCACCATCTCCTTCCACGCCTACCAACTCGATGCCCCCCTTGATGAAAATCTTTTCAACCGTTGCGACAGCCGTGAGTAAACCTTCGCTGCCGTGGCCCTGGCTGCTGGTGCTGCTGATTGTGGCGGCCGGCACCTGGCAGGCTTTCAAGCTGGAGATCAACGACGACGCCCTGGATCTTTTACCCGGAGAGGCGGTCCGCGGCGACATTGCCCTGCTGCAGCAGCTGGGCCTGGTGGACCGCCTCTTTATCACCCTGACCCATGACCCCGCCCGCTACCCGGATGGGGAAGCAACGCTCAGCGCCCTGAAAGCCAGCGCCTTGGGAGTCGGGGAGGCCATGGCGGCGGCCCCGCTGTTCACCGAAGTGATCTACCGTTTTCCCCCCGATTTTGAACTGGCCCTTTTCCAGGAACTTGAGCCCCACCTGCCCACCCTGCTCAGTGAGGATGAACTGACCGCCCTGACCCCTCGACTGGCCGAGCAGCAACTGACCCGAACCCTAAAGACCAACTTTGCCCGCCTCAACAGTCCGGCCGGTTTTATCCTCAAAAACCAGGTCCAGCGTGATCCCCTGGGCCTGATGGGCCTGGTGCTGCAAAAACTGTCCCATCTTGAAAGCGGCTTCACCGGCTCCATCAGCGACGGCTTTTTCCTCAGCGATAATCGCCGCAGCATCCTCCTGCTGGCGGAAAGCGGCAGATCGCTGACCGACTCCAGCGGGGCCAGGGAGGTGGCCCGGCAGCTGGCGAAGATCATGGACGACAACCTGGCCGCCGGGGTGGAGTGGCGGGTAATCGGCTCCCTGCCCCACACCCTGGCCAATGCCGACTCCGTTCAGCGCGACCTGCGGCTGCTTCTGCCGGTGGCCACCATCCTCCTCTTTACCATGCTGATCTTTACCCTGCGGGACTGGCGGGCTTTTCTGGTGCTGGGCATCCCCTTCCTGGCTGCTCCGGCCGCCATCGCGGTGATGGGAATGATCCATGGCCGGGTCAGCGCCTTGGCTCTGGGTTTCGGGATCGTCCTGATCGGCATCGCCGTTGACTTTGCCGTGCATATCTATCTGGCCCTGGTCGGCGCGGAGGGCGACAGCAAACAGATCAAGCAGTTGCTGTTGCGGCCCGTGGTCCTGGCCACCCTGACCACCGCCGGGGTTTTCATCATCCTGCTCTTTTCCGAAGTCCCCTCCCATCGCCAGATGGCCTCCCTCTCCCTGAGCGGCATTCTCCTGGCGGTGATCTTCTCCTGGCTGCTGCTGCCCACCATCGTTCACCCCGGGCGAAGAAGGGAGCGCCCGGCCCCCTGGTTCCGGGTGCCGAACATCACCTCGCTACCGGGGCGGCTTGCGGCTCTGGCCCTGTGGGGCTCCCTGCTGGCCGCCGGAGTGCTCTCCTGGCCGCAACTGACTTACAATGGCGACCTGCAGGTGCTGGACGCCCCCGACCCCAAAGTACTCGCCGATGAAGAGCACTTCCGCGCCACCTGGCGGGAGCGGGGGGACCAGGCCTTTGTGGTGGCGGCCGGCTCCACCCTGGAACAGGCTCTCGAGCGGAATTTCATCGTCTATCAGCACCTGGGGCAAACCGACTCCCTGCGGTTTCAGAGCCTGGCTCCGCTGCTCCCCGGGCCGGCGGCCCAACAGCGGCAACTGACCGCCTGGAACGATTTCTGGCATTCCCACTCCGAGGAGTTCCTACCCCGGTTCAACAAGGCCGCGGCGGCGGCCGGCTTCGCCCCCGAAGCCTTTAAACCCTTCCTCCAGCGACTCAACGCCCCACCGGCGGCTTCCAGTCCGGAAAAAATTCTCCAGGGGCCGCTGCAACCCCTGCTGGCCACCATGGTAAGGTGGCCCAACCGGTCAACCGCCGGCAACAGAGCGGATATTCTGCTGTTGACCACGGTGGAACCGGCGGCCGAAGCCCTTCCTCTGCTGCTGGCCCTGGAGGCTGAACATCCCGGGATCACCGTACTCGCCAACCAGAAGTGGCGGCGGCAGGTGGAGGAGCTGATGCGCCACGATATGGTGGTCCTGGTCAGCGGAGCCGCCCTCCTGATCGGCCTGCTGGCCCTGCTGGCCTTCAAAAAACCCCGGCTGGTGCTGGCCGTGCTGGCCCCGGTCCTGTCGGCCCTGGCCGCCATGATCATCTTCAGCCGGCTGACCAGCGGCGAACTCAACATGATGCATCTTTTAATGGGAATCATGGTGATCGGCCTGAGCGTGGATTACGGGATTTTCGTGGTCTGCGCCCGGGGGGGGCGGCTGGAGGGCAAAACTTTTCTGGCGGTTTCCATTTGCGCCGCCAGTTCGCTGCTCAGTTTCGGGGTCTTGGCCTTTGCTCAGCACCCCGCCCTCCACTCCCTGGGGGTGACCGTGCTTTGCGGCATCGGCCTGGCCTGGCCCACGGCGCTGTTGATCTCGCCCATTCTGGCCGGCAACGGCTACCAGGAACGCTAGATGGGAAGGTTACTCCGCCCGCTCACGCCACTGCTGCTGCTGCTCGGCCTGGTGGCCGCCTGCGCCCTGCCGGTCCGGTCGCCGGTCAGCGAGCCGGACCACCCGCCGGCCGCTTCGGCAGAGGGCGGGGAACAGCTTTGGCGGATCAAGATCCTGCGGGGAGGAGAGACCCAATTTGCCGGCCTGCTCGGCACCAGAATGGAGGACGACGGGCTCTACTATGTCCTGCTGGACGGCTCGGGAGTGACCCTGCTTGAAGCCCGACTGAGCGCCGGCGGCGAGTACCAGCCTATCCGGGAGCTGAAGATATTTCGCGACCACCGGCTGCCGGGGTTCCTGGCCCAATCCCTGCGGCGGATCTTTCTGCTGCAGCCGGCCGCCGCGCCCTGCGACCGCAACCTGTTGCTGCGCTTTTGCCAGCAGGAAGCCAGCGCTCAAGGGATGAAGAAGTTCGCCAAACTCGGCCCCCTGCCCCTCTGGAGGGTGGAGTACACCGGCCAACCGGCAACTTTAGCCGTCAACTGGACGGGAATTGCTTTCACAAATCCCTGGCTCCGGGTAACATTACTCCTTACCAGAGAGTAATCGACAATTTATCGACCCTGGTGAACACTTACCACCAGAGATTAGGAGAGGATTGATGCCGGCGATTGAAGAGTCGCTACACAACTCCCTGCGCCGGTGGCAACGGGAACAGCGGGAGGGAGAGATCGCCGCGACCGGAGAATTCAGCTTCGCTCCCACCTTTCCCGCCTTCAACGGTCATTTTCCCGGGCAGCCGATCCTGCCGGCGGTGGTTCAATTGGCCGCGGTGCGCCATCTGGCGGAGCTGGCGATGGGTGAGAAACTCAGCCCCGGGGGCTGCCGCAACGTAAAATTCCGCAGCGCGGTCCGGCCCGATGACCTTATCCGGGCCGCCATCGTCCTTAAACCCCAAGGGCCGGGCTGGCAGGCGAATTTCTCCCTGCAACGGGCCGGAGAAACGGTGGCCGACGGAACCATCGACCTCTCTTCGGCACACCGGTAACCTTTGCCATGGGCCTGCTGAAAAAATATTTCCCCATCGATCCGGGCGCTCCCCCTCCCCTTACCGCCACCATCACCAGACGGGTGCGTTTCGAAGAGGTGGACATGCTGAGAATTGTCTGGCACGGTCGCTACCCCAGCTACTTCGAAGATGGCCGCATCGCCTCCGGCGACCGCTACGGCTTGAGTTACCGCCAATTTATCGATCACGGGGTTCTCGCGCCCATCGTCCAGATGCAGATCGACTACAAAGCTCCCCTCATCTTCGATGAAGAGATCACCATCGCGGCAACCCTGCACTGGAATGACGCCGTGCGGCTGGACTACAGCTATCTGATCAGCGGCGCGGACGGCCGGGTGGCGGCCAGCGGCTGCACCGTCCAACTGCTGACCGATCCCCAAGGCGGCCTGATGCTGACCCATCCCGAGTGGATTGCAGCGTTCAGGGAAAAATGGCGGCGAGGCATTCTGGCACCATGAGTACGATTGTCGTCAGCATGACAGGAGTGGAAACGGCCCTGGGCAACGGCGAGGCGACCTGGCAGGGCCTGCTGGCCGGTCGTTCGGGTTTGCGAACCGACCCGCGGGCGGGCTTGTCCGATTCCCGGCCGGTGGGGATGGTGGCCGAGCTGCCGGCCCCCATCGGCACCGACAAACGGCTCCGAGCCCTGCTGGACCGGCTGCTGGCCACCATTCCGATCCTTCCCCCCCAAACCGCCCTTTTCTGCGCGACCACCAAGGGGGCGGTCGATGAACTGCTCGACGGACCGGGGCCCTGGCCGGGCCAGCCCCAGACCTTAAGCGGATATCTCGGTCGGCAACTGGGCCTGGGCGGCAGCGACCATCTGGTAACCAGCGGAGCCTGCGCCTCGGGCACCATCGCCGTCATGCAGGCCGCCACGCGCCTGCAAGCCGGAGCCTGTCCGGCCGCCCTGGTGATCGGAGTGGATCTTCTCAGCCGTTTCGTCCTGGAGGGATTCGCCAGTCTCCAAGCCCTTTCCGCCAACGGTTGCCGACCCTTCGACGCCGCCAGGGACGGCCTCTCCCTGGGCGAGGGGGGCGGCTGGATCCTGCTCACCACCGCCGCCGAGGCCGCCAACCGGCAGTGGCCGATCCTGGCACAACTCGCCGGCTTCGGCATCTCCTGCGATGCCTCCCACATTACCGCCCCCTGCCGCCACGCCAGCGGCCTGATCAGAACCCTGCAACAGGCAACCGCCAATGGCCGAAAAAAGGTCGGCGGGATCAATGCCCACGGCACCGGGACATCGTATAACGACGCCATGGAGTTGCTGGCCTTCTCTCGGGTCTGGGAGAGCCCCCCTCCGGTCCACTCGGTCAAAGGGGCTATCGGTCACTGCCTGGGGGCAGCCGGGGTGATCGAAGCGGCCATTGCCGTCCGCAGCCTCACAGAAGGCGTGCTGCCACCCACCGTGGGTCTCCGCCAGGGGGAAAACGCCGCCATCCCCATGCACGGCAACACCCCCCTACCCCTGACCGCCCCCTCGATAATCAGCTGCAACTCGGGTTTCGGCGGCATCAATGCCGCCCTGCTCTTCAGCAAGGATTCCGGGTCGCGATAAAACCGGGCCAGGGCTCTTTATCCGGCCGGGCCGACCCCCCAGGTTTTACTCCACTGGAACCCCTTCTCCTGAAAGAGGCGGACACAGGCAGCCACCACGGCCGGGTCATAGCGGCCACCCTGATGCTCCCGGATCTCCTGGATCGCTTTTTCCAGTTGCAGGGCCGGGCGGTAGGGACGGTGATTGGTGATCGCTTCCACTACGTCGGCCACCGCGATGATCCGCGCCTCGAGGATGATCTCCTCGCCGCGCAAATTCTTAGGATAGCCGCTTCCATCCAACCGTTCATGGTGCTGGACCACCATCTCGGCCACCGGCCAGGGGAAATCAACCCCCTTGATGATCTCATAACCCACCTCGGAGTGGGTGCGAATGAAGCGAAACTCCAACTCGTCAAGCTCTCCCGGCCGGTTCAACAGTTCCGCCGGAACATAAATCTTGCCGATATCATGGATCATCGCCCCGAGACGCAAACCTTCGATGCGCTGCTCATCAAGCCCCATCTCCCGGGCGATGGCCACCGCCAGCTCCGCCACCCGCTGCTGGTGGCCGGCGGTATAGGGGTCCCGTTTTTCAATGGTGGTGGCAATGGCCTGGATCGTCTGCACCAGGCTGCGCTGCAGACGCTCGGTCAATTGCTGCCGCCCCTGCTCGGCCTCTTTTCGTTTCGAGATATCGAAGATGCTGGCCCGACACTCCACGATCCGGTCCTCATCGTCGAAAACCGGCTGAGCGGTGAGGCTGATCCAGATGGCCTCACCGTTTTTGCGCCTGACCTGCAGTTCCTGGTCCTTGAGTTGAGCCCCCCGGCTGAAATGGCGGAACAGGGACTCGGCCCGGGCCAGACCGTTTGCCCCGGGGGGGAACAGGGCGAACAGCGAACTGCCAACCAGTTCCGACCTCTGATAGCCCAGCATCAGGATAGCCGCTTCGTTGACCTGGATGATGATGCCGTCCTGCAAACGCAGCAAAAGATAACCCGCCGGCGCGTGTTCGAAAAGATCCTGAAACCGGGCTTCGCTGGCCGCCAGATCGCGGACCGCCGCCTCACGTTCGCCGCGAATCCGCAGCATATGGATGCCAAAGGCGAGATCATCAGCCAGCTCGCTGAGCAGCACCACCTCGTGGGTGTCGAAGGCATTGGGTTCGGCGGCATAAATGGAGAGGGCGCCGTACAACTCCTCCCCATTAAACAGGGGCAGGGCAATTACCGAGGCATAACCCCGCTCCAGGGCCTCGTCGCGCCAGGGGGCGAAATTCGGGTCGTTTCGCAGGTCGCGGGAGGTAACGGCCTGACGCCGGACAATGGCGATTCCGGTTGGCCCCCGGCCATGGGGTTCATCGGCCCAGGTTGTCGGTACCGCCCGCAGAAAGCCCTCCTCGCGGCCGGCGTGGGCCACCGGCCTTACCGTTTGCCCTTGATCGGCCTGGATATAACCAACCCAGGCCATCTGGTAACCGCCGGTTTCCACCAGAATCCGGCAGACGTCGTTAAGCAGGCCAGACTCGTCAACGGCCCGAACCAGCGCCTCATTGCCCCGGCTGATGGTGCGCAGGGACCGGTTCAACCGTTGCAGTTCCAAGGCAAAACGGCGCAACTCGGTTTGATCCTCTAAAATATGAATGGAGTGGCGGTAACTCCCGTCGGCCCGGCGAATCCCGAAGGAGCGGGACACCAGGACCTCGCCCTGGGGCAGGGTTACTTTGTCGCCACCCACCTGGCTGAGCTTTTCCGGAAAGTCCCGGCAGGATGGCAACGGCTGGGAGAGCGGGGGGAAAACTTCGTAATAGATTCGGCCCCGCAACTCCTCCAGGGGCAGACCGGTCCGCCGAACATAGGCGGGGTTGGCGTGGACGATCCGGTGATTGCGATCATGGATGAAGATCGGATCCTGAATGGCATCGAAGGCGTCGTTCCAGTCCCGGTGGGCCATCTCGATGCGGCGCCGGCTCTCTTCCAACTCAACATTGGCCTGCTCCAGCTCGGCGGTGCGTTGCCGCACCCGCTCCTCGAGATGATCCCGGGCCTCCCGCAACTCCTGCTCCGACTTTTGCAAGTCTCGGGTGCGCTCTTCAACCCGCTGTTCGAGTTCCCGGTTGTAGAGGCGTAACTGCTCCTTTTTTTCCCTCAGGCTTGCGGCCATACTGTAGGCCGCCGCGGTCAGTTCAGCCAACTCATCCTTGTGCTGAAAAAATTTTATTTTCCCGCCCGGATCGGCAGAAATCTGCTCCCGTGCCGCTTGGGGCGGTTCCTCCTGATCGCGAAATATCTCCAGAATCCCGTGCAGGTTGGTCACCACCATGCGGTGAAAGAAAAAATTGAGCGCCAACAGCACCAGGGCCAAGCCGCTGGCGACCACCAGGAAAATCAAAGTCGCCTTTTGCCGGGCCTCGACCAGGGTCGCCGCCACCGGCACCCCCACCGTCACCAGGCCGGCCAGTTCGCCCGCGGTTCTGCCGAAACCCAAACGATCTCCATATGTCTCAACCAGGCTCGGCGGGGCGTGCTCCGAGCGGCCGTGGCAGAGCAGACACTCCTCCTCGAAGTAGACCGGCCGGAACCGTTTAAATTTGTCCTTGCCATCAATCTTCAGCAGACCCCGCCATTCAACCTGGTCGGGGTACTCGATGAAGTAAGCGATCATCCGCCGCTCCAGTTCGTTGACTTCATAGCGGGGGTTACGGGCATTAATCGCCACCCGGCGATAGTCATAATCCCCCACCAGGGGGGCGAAACGCTCCATCACCGCCCGCCCCACATATGAGGTGGACATAGCCTCGGGGAGAAAATAATCCCGGCCAAACCGGCTGTACATAACCGGCCGCAGCTCTTCCCGCACGTAAGCCCGGCTGGCCTCCACCGCCGCCATTACAAGCTCCGACTGGGCGAAAGCCCTTGCCACCAGTTGTTTTTTCTCGGCCTGATAGATGATCAGGGCCGTCCCCAGACAATTGAGCAGCAGGATCAGGCCGGTGACTAGAAAAAATTTGGACTGCACGCTCAAGGAATCCTTCAGCGCCCGGCGCAGCCAGGTCGATCCACCCCGGTCATTTTCAGGATTTTTACCAGCAATGAGTTTGTCATCCATCCCCCGCTCCTTGGGCGCCTATCCCGCGCCCTTTATCCGAGCCTAAAAGCGACTGTTTAATTATCTTGAATCGTCGCCTGAGCTGTCAACCTAAATGCCAGCTCGCTCAGGACGGGAGGGGGGCGACCAGCAGCAGTTCCACCGGGCAGTGGTCCGAGCCCATGATCTCCGGGAGGATGGCGGCCGCCTTTACCCGGGGGCGGCTGGCGACATCAACGCAGAAGTAATCGATTCTCCAGCCCACGTTGCGTTGGCGAGCGCCGCCCCGGTAGCTCCACCAGCTGTAGTGACCGCCTTCCGCATGGAACAGCCGGAAGGTGTCGACAAAGCCGGCGGCCAGGAACAGATCCATCCAGGCCCTTTCCTCGCGGGAAAAACCGGGACTCTGCCGGTTCTCCTCGGGGCGAGCCAGGTCGATCTCACGGTGGGCCACATTGAAATCACCACAGACCACCACGGTTTTTTGCCGGGCCAGGCCGGCGGCAAATTCGGTAAAGCGGCGGCAGAAAGCGAGCTTATAGTCCAGGCGGGCCAGTTCGGGCTGGGCGTTGGGCAGGTAGGCGTTGATCAGAAAAAAGTCGGCAAACTCCAGGGTCAGCACCCGGCCCTCGCCTTCGAACTCCTCCACCTCCATGCCGTAACGGACCGCCAACGGCTCCCGGCGGCTGAAGGTGGCCACCCCCGAATAGCCTTTCCGTTGGGCCGGCAGCCAATAGGCGTGGTAGCCCGGGAGCTCTCTCACTTCCTTGGGCAGTTGCTCGGGGTGGGCCTTGATCTCCTGCAGGGCCAGGATATCGGGGGCCAGTTGCCGCACGATCCCGGTAAAGCCTTTGCCGGCGATGGCCCGCAGGCCATTGACGTTCCAGGAGATCAGCCGCAACTCCGGCCTGGCGCCGACAGCGGTCGAGCCGGCCGGCACCCGGCGGGGGGTAACCCCGATCCGGGGACACCACCGAACCACCGGGCAACGGTCGCAGTGGGGATAGAGGGGCTTGCAGACCGCCTGCCCGAAGGCCACCAGCATGGAGTTGATGGTCAGCCAGTATCTGTCCGGCAACTTGGCCCGCAGGGCCATTTCGGTGGCCAGCGGGGTGGCGGTTTGCACGTAACCCCAGATATTCATGATCCGATGGACATGGGTATCGACACAGATCGCCGGTTTGCCGAAGGCCACCGCCACCACCAGGTTGGCGGTCTTGCGCCCCACTCCCGGCAGTTTGACCAACTCTTCCACGGTATCGGGAATCCGGCCGCCGAACAGCTTGTTAACGGCCTCGGGCAGTTGGGTCAGATAGACCGCCTTGTTGCGGAAAAAACCCACCGGATGGATCAGCCGGGCCAGTTCCCCTTCCGTCAGGCGGCTTAAGGCATCCAGGTCCGGCGCCTTGGCGAACAGACGGGCGGCGGCCACGGCCGTGGTTTCATCCCTGGTACGGGCCGAAAGGATGGTGGCTACCAGTACCTTGTACGGATCCCGGGTCTGGACCGCGATCAAATCCACCACCGGCACCCGGTAGTTGGGGATCTCCTCGGCCAGGCGAGCCAATATCTTATCAAGCGTAGCGGTGTCCATTTACCGCCGTTGTAAAAGTATTGGCGGCTCCGGTCAACCTTAAAGCGCCTGGGCAACCAGCCGGCGCCCTTTTTTCAACGAGCCGCCGATCCGCAAATCGGGTAAGCTGGCGCCATGAAAAACGCCGCCGCCATCACCGTCATCAAAGCTTTTGATCGCAAGGATGAACTGAAAAGGCCGCTGTTCGCCCAAGGCGTCTCGGCCGGCTTTCCCTCCCCGGCCGAAGATTATATCGAAGGCCGACTTGATCTCAACGAGCTGATGGTGGCCCACCCCGCCGCCACCTTCTTCGTCCGGGTGGCCGGAGACTCCATGATCGGGGCCGGCATCCACCATGATGACATCCTGGTGGTGGATCGTTCCCTGGAGCCGATCAGCGGCAAAATAGTAATCGCGGTGGTGGATGGTGAACTTACGGTAAAAAGACTGTTTAAGCGGGACGGCCGGGTACGGCTGCTAGCCGAAAACCCCGCCTACCCGCCCATCGAACTCAGTGGAGAGGCGACCTGCGAAATCTGGGGCGTGGCCACCTTCGTCATCCATACCCTGTAAGGAAAAACCATGGGCCGAATATTCTCCCTGCTCGATTGCAACAACTTCTACGTCTCTTGCGAGCGGCTCTTCAATCCCCGGCTGGCCGACCGCCCGGTGGTGGTCCTCTCGAACAATGACGGCTGCATTATCGCCCGCTCCAACGAGGCCAAAAAGCTGGGGATCGGGATGGGGGAACCCTTCTTCCGCTGCCGCCGCTTGATCGAGGCCCACCGGGTCGAGGTTTTCTCTTCCAACTTTCCCCTCTATGGCGATATCTCCCGCCGGGTGATGGAGTTGCTGGGCCAGCTTGAACCGGAGGTGGAGATCTACTCCATCGACGAGGCGTTTATCCGGCTGCCGGCCAGCAGCCCGGCGAAACTGCTGATAAACGGCCGTAACATAAGGGACGCGATCGGCCGCCAGGTCGGCATCCCGGTTTCCATCGGTTTTGGCCCCACCAAAACCCTGGCCAAGATCGCCAACCGGATCGCCAAAAAGGAGACGGAACATGAAGGGGTTTTTCTGCTGCCGGAGCAGGGCCTTGATGATCTCCTGGCCACCGTGGCGGTAGACGATGTTTGGGGGATAGGCCCCCGCTCCGCCGCCCGACTGGCCACCCGCGGCATCCACACCGCCCTGGCCCTGAAAAACGCCGACGACGGCTGGCTGCGCCGGCATCTCGGCATCACCGGCCTGCGGGTCGCCATGGAACTGCGGGGGGTTTCCTGTCTGCCCCTGGTCTCGGCCCCGCCGGCCGGCAAATCGATCGCCTCCTCCCGTTCCTTCGGTCGGCCGGTAACCGCCTTGGCCGATCTGCGGGAGGCGCTCTCCTCCTACGTCTCCCTGGCCGCCGCAAAACTGCGCCATCAGCGGCAGAAAACCGGCGCCCTCCAGATCTATCTGGCCGACAATCTCTTCTCCGCCGACCATGGGCGGCAGGTGGACGGCATGGCCGTCAACCTGACCCAGCCCACCTCCGACACCCCGGAGTTGATCAGCCGGGCCGCCGCCGTCCTGGAACGACTTTACCGCCCTGGTCGCTCCTATCGCAAGGTCGGGGTGGTTTTGCTGGATCTCAGCCCCGCTTGTCAGGCCCAACCCAGCCTCTTTCAACCGCCTCTCCGGGAAAGGGAGGAATTGATGGGGGCACTCGACCGGATCAACCGCCGCTGGGGGCGGGACACCATCCACAGCGCCGCCAACGGACTGGCAAAAAACTGGAAAAACAAGCAGTCCCGCAAATCCCCGGCCTACACCACCTCCTGGCATGAGCTGCCGGTAGTGGTATAAGTTGGGGGTGCCGACTTACATAGCAACAGCGAAGGCCACCATGGCGGACAAAGGGGCGGCCCGCGACCGGGTTAATGATTTGCCTTGCGGGCGGGGGCAAACCCGGAAATAATCGGGCGATGGAAGATGAACTGAAGGGAATCGTCCAGGGGATCACCCACCACAACCCGGACAACGGCTGGACCGTCCTGCGGGTACAGCCCTTTGACCAGCGGCTGGAGCCGGTCAAGGTGGTGGTTCATCAGGCCCGGGTTTTCGCCGGAGCCACCATGCGTTTTACCGGAAGCTGGCACGAGCACCCCCGGTTTGGCCGCCAGTTCAAGGCCCGTGAAGCCCTGGAGCTCAAGCCGGCCACCGCCGCGGCCTTGGAAAAGTATCTCGGCTCCGGCCTGATCAAAGGAGTGGGACCCAAGACCGCCCGCAAAATCGTGCGCCATTTCGGCGATCAAACCCTTACGGTTTTTGAGCAGGAGATCGAACGGCTCACCGAGGTGCCTGGCATCGCCCAAGGCAAACTGCAAAAGATCCGGGCCGCCTGGCAGGAACACCGAGCGATCCGGGAGGTGATGCTTTTCCTCCAGAACCAGGGGATCAGCACCCTGTTTGCGGTCAGGATCTACAAAGAGTACGGCGACCGGGCCATCGAGGTGGTCAGTCGCGACCCCTATCGGCTGGCCGAGGATATTTACGGAATCGGCTTCTTCTCCGCCGACCGGGTGGCCCTGGGGATGGGCTTTGCCGCCGACGGAGATCCCCGGCTGATGGCGGCCATCCGTCATATTCTGGCCGCCGGCCGGGAACAGGGCCACTGTTATCTGACCCGGGAGCAGGTGGAGCAGGAGGTGAAACAGTTGCTGGAGCTTGATCTCGGCGACCGGGTCGCCGGCCTGCTGGCACGGATGGCGAACGAAGGGCGGCTGATGGTGCGCCACCTGGCCGCAGAGGCAACCTCTCCGGCCCGCCCCTGCTACTACTCCAAAACCCTCTACTACGATGAGCAAGCGGTGGCCGACCGGATCCGGAGCCGCCTTGGGGCGGCGCCCCTCGACCGACAACAGGTGACAGCCTGGCTAGACCGTTACTGCCGGGGCCAAAAGTTGACGCTCTCCCCGGAGCAGCAGGCGGCGGTGGCCGGAATCGCCGGTCGCCGCTGCGCCATTCTCACCGGGGGGCCAGGTTGCGGCAAAACCACCACCACCAGGGTTTTGGTCCGGTTGCTGGAGGCCATGGGCCGGCGGGTGTTGCTGGCCGCTCCCACCGGCCGGGCCGCCCAGCGGCTGAGCGAGGTGGTGGAGCGTGAGGCCCGGACCATCCATCGCCTGCTGGAATGGGCCGGCAGCGGCTTCAAGCGCCGGGCCGATAATCCCTTAAATTGCGATTTCCTGATCGTTGATGAATCTTCAATGCTCGACATCAGCCTGGCCGCCGCCCTGCTCCAGGCGGTTCCGCCGGAGGGGCAACTGCTGCTGATCGGTGACCCGGACCAGTTGCCCCCGGTGGGAGCCGGCAATGTGCTGCGCGATCTCATCGCCTCGGACCGGGTCCCCTGTTTCAAGTTGAGCAAGGTTTTCCGCCAGGCGGCAACCTCGGCCATTATCCGGTTCGCCCACCAGATCAACCGGGGGGAGATCCCCCGAATCACCTCTCCCTTCCACCGCCCGGCCAGCTGGCGGGAGGACAACGACTGCCTCTTTATCGATTCCGACGAAGCCAGCCAGGAGCAGTTGCGGTTTCTCCACCGGGTCCGTGGCCATTTCCGGGAAAAGAGCGCCCCGGTGCCGTTGGCCGGCGACCCCTATGAGTTCAGGCTGGGAGAGAAGGTGAGCCCCTATGAAAGCGAACTGACGGTGCCGGCCAAGTTCAGCCACGTCAATCTGGAGCAACTGCTGGCCGCCGAGACCAAGGCCGAGGAACTGCAGGCCCTGCTCAGCCGGGTCCACCCCTGGTCTTCGCTGCACTATGGATTGACGGCGGTTGAGGTGGTGGTCAAGCTCTACCGGGAGTGGATCCCCAAGTACCACGGCGGGCAAACCGAGATCCAGATCCTGACCCCCATGACTCGGGGAACCCTGGGCACCCGCAATCTCAATCAGGTGATCCAGGCCCGGATCAATCCCGCCGGGGCGGGCAGGCCGGAAATTGCAGCGGGCAGCCGCCTGTTGCGTCTGGGCGACCGGGTGATCCACACCCGCAACAACTACGATCTGGAGGTGTTCAACGGCGATATTGGCACCATCAGCGCCATCGACCATGAAGAGCAGACCTGCCAGGTCACCTTCCCCCCCGATGATCGCCGGGTCACCTACCGCCGTGACCAGATGACCGAACTGGAACTGGCTTACGCCATCACCATCCACAAATCCCAGGGCAGCGAGTTCGCGGCGGTGATTATGCCGCTGCTGACCCAGCACTACAAGATGCTCTTCCGCAACCTGGTCTATACCGGCCTGACCCGGGCCAAAAAGCTGGCGGTGCTGGTGGGCAGCCGCCGGGCCCTGGCCCTGGCGGTCAACAACCAGGACACCTCCCGCCGCCAAACCGCCCTGGCACAACTGCTAAGGGGTGATGCCGCCCCGGGGGCTATCCAGCATGGCCAGGGCCAGAGCGGCGGCCCGCCGTGAAGCGCCGCTCCCGCCCAACCGCCGGCGGACCTGGGCCAGGGCGGCCACCATCTCCGCTCTTCGGCTCTCATCCACCAGCAAATCCGCCACCGCTCGGCTGATCTTTTCCGGGGTGGCTTCATACTGCAATAACTCCGGAATAACCTCCCGTCCCGCCACCAGGTTGACCAGGGTGGCATGGGGCAGATCGATCAGCAAGCGGCCCAGAAGATAGCTGAAAGGTGAAAGCTTATAGGCGGCCACCATGGGAACTCCCAGGATCGCCAGTTCCAGAGTGACGGTGCCGGAGGCGGCCATCACCACATCACAGCGGGCCATGGTCCGGTGGCGCTGTTCGGTGCTGATTTCGACCTGAAGATCAGCGGCCTGATCAAGCCCGTAACGCCGTAATTCCCGGGGATCAAGAC
>DSDS01000111.1 GCA_011048585.1 Desulfurivibrio alkaliphilus
CACCCGGGCGGTCACTCCCAATTCCTTGAGCAGCTCCGCCAGTTCTTCGCAGTGGCGGACCCGGTCGCTGACCACCAAAATGGTATTTTCGCTCCGGTTGGGTTCGCCGGCGTTTTCCCGTCGGCGGTCGCTTTGGTCGGCCCGGGAGGCGGGTTTTTTGCCGCCAACTCCCGCCTCCCGGGCGATATCTTCGGCAATCTGCCGGTTCCTGGCCTTGTCGGCGGTCAGGGCCTGGATCAGAGCCTGGTAGTTGCCCCGATAGGTGTGGCGAAAGGAGGTGGAACGCTGAATCAGTTCCGCCTTGAGAATCGCCCCGCTGCGCTGGAGATCGTCGGTGTCGATCCGATGGGACCGGTCGCCCAGGTAGAAATTGATCAGGTCGGTGAGGCCGTCGCGGCGAAAGGCGGTGGCCGACAGCCCCAGCATGTAGCGGCAATCGAAACGGGTTACCACCTCGGTGAAGAGGGTGGCGGGTACCCGGTGGCATTCATCGACACAGAGCTGACCGAAACGCGCCGTCAACTCGTCCAGCCGACGGCGGGCCGAGTTGACGATAGCCACGGTCACCGGTTTGATCCGGTGGTGGCCATCCCCCAGCAAGCCGGCCTCCACCGCCAGAAACTCCTCGATCCGCTCCGCCCACTGATAGAGCAGCTCCTTAGTGTGGACCAGAACGATGGTGGGCTGGCGGCGGGCGGCGAACAGCGCGCAGGCGATCACCGTTTTGCCGGAGCCGGTGCCCGCTTCCAGCACCCCGAAGTCCCGTTGGCAGACGGCGGTCAGGGCCTGCTGCTGGTAAGGGCGCAACTCACCCTGGAATTGAAGGTCGGTATACGGGCAGAGCCGGCGTATATCATCAATTTCCGGGGCGGGCCTTCCGGCCTGACGGCAGAGTAAAAGGGCTCGGCGGGCAAACCCCCGGGGAAATTCAAGCCCGGTGGCACTCTCCCGGTAAAAGTGCAGCCGGGGTTGCAGCTGTTTGCCGATCCAGCGCCCATACTTGCGGGCGTCGCGATATTTGGGATTTTCCAGGGTCAGCTCTTGTTTGAGGATCGCCAGCAGTTCCCGGTCGGCGCCGCTCAGTCGGGCCTGGTGATCAACGGTCAGTCGCATGGTTTCTTCTCGGCTCATCCCTCGTTGGTTGTAGCAAACTGTTTGCCTCAAGATGCTTGAGGGGAGATTTTTTTTCAACAAGAAGTTACCCGGCTTGCCCCTTGCCAAAAGGAAAAAAACAATGGTATTGTGCGAGTTTTATTAGTGTTTGGCCGCCAAGACAAACCAAGGGGTATAATTCCATGAGCAACGAGCCTGACAAGATTATCTATTCGATGATCAAGGTAAGCAAATTTTACGAAAAGAAGCCGATCCTCAAGGATATCAGCCTTTCCTACTTTTATGGGGCCAAGATCGGTGTGTTGGGCATGAACGGTTCCGGCAAGTCCTCGCTGCTCCGCATTCTGGCCGGCGAGGACAAGGAGTTCAACGGCGAGACCCATATCTCGCCGGGCTATACCGTGGGCTACCTGCCCCAGGAGCCGCGCCTGGATGACTCCTGCACTGTGCGCCAGATCGTGGAGCAGGGGGTGCAGGAGACCGTCGATCTGGTCAACGAGTTCAACGAAATCAACCTGAAGTTCGCCGAACCGATGGATGACGCAGCCATGGACAAACTGATCGCCCGCCAGGCCCAGGTCCAGGAGAAGCTTGACGCCTTGGATGCCTGGGATCTTGACGCCCGGCTGGAGATGGCCATGGACGCCCTCCGCTGTCCCCCGTCGGACAGCCCGGTTGAGGTTCTTTCCGGCGGGGAGAAGCGGCGGGTGGCCCTCTGCCGCCTGCTCCTCCAGAAGCCGGACATTCTGCTGCTGGACGAACCCACCAACCACCTCGATGCCGAGACCGTGGCCTGGCTGGAACATCACCTCCAGCGCTACCCCGGCACGGTGATCGCGGTTACCCATGACCGCTATTTTCTCGACAACGTGGCCGGCTGGATCCTGGAACTGGATCGGGGGCATGGCATTCCCTGGAAAGGCAACTACTCCTCCTGGCTGGAGCAGAAGGGCAAACGTCTGGCCCGGGAGGAGAAGCAGGAGAGTGATCGCCAGAAGACCCTGGCCCGGGAGTTGGAGTGGATCAGGATGAGCCCCAAGGGGCGGCACGCCAAGGCCAAGTCCCGGATCAAGGCCTACGAAGAGTTGCTGGGGCAGGAGGGGGAAAAGCGGGCCAAGGACCTGGAGATTTATATCCCTCCCGGCCCCAGGTTGGGCAAGACGGTGATCGAGGCCGAGAAGCTGACCAAGTCTTTTGGCGAGCGGCTGCTTTTTGAAAACCTCTCCTTCTCCTTGCCGCCGGGTGGAATTGTCGGGGTGATCGGCCCCAACGGGGCCGGCAAGAGCACCCTGTTCAAGCTGATCACTGGCCAGGAGCAGCCCGATGCCGGTACCATCCGCATCGCCGATGCGGTGAAACTGGCGGCGGTGGACCAGAGCCGGGACGTTCTTGATCCCGAGGAAACTATCTGGCAGGCGATCACCGAGGGACAGGAAACCATCACCCTGGGTAACCGCGAGGTCAACTCCCGGGCCTACGTGGCCCGTTTCAACTTCTCCGGCAGCGAACAGCAGCGCAAGGTGGGGGTGATGTCCGGCGGCCAGCGCAATCGGGTCCATCTGGCCCGGATGCTTAAATCGGGGGCCAACGTGCTGCTCCTCGACGAGCCGACCAACGATCTCGATGTAAACACCCTGCGGGCCCTGGAGGAGGCTTTGGAGAATTTCGCCGGCTGCGCGGTGGTTATCAGCCATGACCGCTGGTTTCTCGATCGGATCGCCACCCACATGCTGGCCTTCGAGGGCAACTCCCAGGTGGTCTGGTTCGACGGCAACTACACCGAATATGAGGAGGATCGGCGCCGGCGTTTGGGGGCCGAGGCCGATCAGCCCCACCGGATCAAATATCGCCACCTTACCCGGGCCTGATGACGATCCGCTGGAAAATATTTCTGGCCTGTTTGTCGGCGGCGGCAACCATTGCCCTGGTGGTACTGCTGGATTTTGGCGGTCGCTGGCTGGCGGCGGCGGTGGCGCTGCTCGCCGGAGTGGGGCTGGCGTGTTACCTCAGCCGGTTGATCGGCGGTTCCCTGCGCGATGTCGATGAGCGCTTGCGTACCGAGCAGCGTTTGCGGGACAGCGAAGGGCGGCTCTCTTCCATTCTGCAGAGCCTGGGGGCCGGGGTGATCGCCACCGACCAGCAGGGTCGGGTGGCCTTCCTTAATCCGGTGGCTGAACGCCTCACCGGCTGGGATCTGGTCGATGCCCTGAATCAGCCGGTTGGCGAGGTGTTGGATCTGGTGGATGAAACCACCGCCCATCCCCTGGAGATCCCCTTGGTTCGGGTGCTGGAAGAGGGGGAGATCGTCGACTGGGGCAACCATATCCTGTTGCGCTCGCGAATTGGTGCCTCTCGCCCGGTGGCCTGTACCGTGGCTCCCATTGTCAGCTTTGTCGGGATGATCGGCGCAGTTTTTGTCTTTCGCGACACCAGCAAGGAGCGGGAGGCTCAGCACAACCTGCTGGTCGCCAAAGAGGAGGCGGAGCGGGCTTCCCGGGCCAAGAGTGAGTTCCTGGCCGGGATGAGTCATGAGATTCGCACCCCCCTCACTGCCATTCTGGGCATGGCTGATCTGCTGGAGCAAACCGGCTTGAAGCCGGATCAGCGCCGTTATGTGAAGATCTCCCGGGCCGCCGGTGAAAATCTGCTGGATCTGATCAACGGGATTCTTGATCTATCAAAGATAGAGGCCGGCAAGCTGGAAGTGGAGGTGGTGGAGTTCGATCTGGATCGGCTGGTGCGGCAGCTCTGTGAAATCATGGTCTTGCGGGCCAGCCAGAAAGGGTTGGAGTTTGTCTGCCGCTCCCGCTGGCCCAGCCCCTGCCCGGTGCTGGGTGATCCCACCCGGATTCGGCAGGTGCTGGTGAACCTGATCGGCAACGCGATCAAGTTCACCGAAGAGGGCAGGGTGATTGTGGAAACCGCCTATCTGCCCGAGGATGGCCCATCCGCGCCTGACGGTCCCAAACGGTCGCTTTTCCGTTTTGTGGTCAAGGACACCGGAATCGGGATTCCGCAGGAAAAACAGGAGCTGGTCTTCGACGATTTTGCCCAGGCTAACTCCTCCATCACCCGCTGTTATGGCGGCACCGGCCTGGGTCTGGCGATCTCCCGTAAGCTGGTACACCTGATGGGCGGGCGGATTGGGCTGGACAGCCGGGAGGGGGTGGGCAGTGTTTTCACGGTGGAGCTTCCGCTCCCCTTTCAGGAGGCGGTGGGCTTAGGTGACCGGGAGCCGCTCCCGGCCGCCGAACCCGCGCTGAGCAATGGGGCCGAACCGGGCCGGATGGATATTCTACTGGCCGAGGATTCGCCGGATAACTGCTTACTCTTCAGCGCCTACCTGCAGGGGACCGGTCATCGCCTGGATCTTGCCGCCAACGGCTATGAGGCGGTGGAGAAAATGATGCAGGGCCGTTATGATCTGGTGCTGATGGATATCCAGATGCCGGAGATGGATGGCTACTCGGCCACCCGGGCAATCCGGGCCTGGGAGGAGCGCCTGGGACGGCCCCGCACCCCGATTCTGGCCCTGACGGCCCACGCCTTTCAAGAAGATGTGCGCAAGAGTCGGGAGGCCGGTTGCGACTCCCACCTGGTCAAGCCGATCAAACTGGATGATTTTCTGCGGGCGGTCAACCGCTACCTGCCGGCCAAGGGTGGGAAGAAAAGCGCTGCCGCTCCCGAGACCTTTGAGGTGGAGGCTTTTGTCGCTGATCTTGTTCCTGGTTACCTGCGCAAGGTGGCCGATGATCTGGGTGGAATCGAAGCGGCCCTGGGTCAGGACGACTGGGAGCAGGTCCGATTGCTGGCCCATAACCTGAAGGGCAGTGGTGGGGGCTACGGCTTTGAGCGGTTAAGCTCGCTGGCCGCCGAGTTGGAGGAGGCCAGCGGAAAACCCGACAGGGAGGCGGCCGCTTCCGTCCTGGCAGAGATGCGACTTTACCTTGACAGGGTTTCTCCGCGGCATGTTATAAAAAGTGCGGCTTCCTGATTTTTTGATGGTGCGATTCTGAGTGGTTGGCGATGGGGTTCCGGAATGGGCAAGGGCTCGATACTGATTGTTGATGATGCGCCGGAAAGCCGCATCCTGCTGCGGCGGATGCTGGCCGGCTGCGGCTATGGCGCGATCCATGAGGCGGACGGAGCCGCCGCGGTCTTTGCCTTTTTCGGCTTGGATGCCGATGGGGGCGGGGAACCTCTGAGTCACCTCGATCTTGATCTGATCCTGCTGGATATCGTCATGCCCGGGCTGGATGGCATCGAGGTTTGCCGCCGCCTTAAGGGGGTGGAAGCCCTGCGGGATATCCCCATCATCATGGTCACGGCGGCCAATGCCGACGAGAATCTGCGCACCGTGTTCGAGATCGGGGCCATGGACTATCTCCAAAAGCCGGTGAAGAAGGTGGAGCTCTGCGTCCGGGTGAAGTCGGCCCTGCGCTTGAAGGAGGAGATGGATCGGCGGCTGGCCCTGACTCGTGAGCTGGAGCAGGCCAACCAGCGCCTGCGGCACATGGCCATGGTGGATGGTCTGACCGGGATTGCCAACCGGCGCTGCTTCGACGAGTTCCTCAACCGGGAGTGGCGGCGCTGCCAGCGCGATGGCTGGTCGATAGCGGTCTGCCTGGCCGATATCGATTTCTTCAAGCTCTACAACGATATCTATGGCCATCTCCAGGGTGATGATGTGTTGAAACAGGTGGCGGCGCTCTTTCAGCAGGTGGTCAATCGCCCCGGGGATCTGGTGGCTCGCTTCGGCGGCGAGGAGTTTGTCTTCGTCCTCTCGGGGGCCGATGCCGAGGGGGCCGGCAAGATCGCCCAGCGGGCCATGGACATGCTGGCCGAGGCGGCCATTCCCCACCTCCACTCCCCGGTCGGCGAACACCTCACGGTCTGTTTCGGGGTTTCCGCCACCGTTCCCCGCCCAGGCACCTATCCCCGCCTTCTGCTCGACTGCGCCGACAAGGCGTTGTATGATGCCAAGAAAATCCGGGGCAATCGGATGGTAACCCTGTTGCCCTCCGTCGATGACTCCCGTTAACCACGGAGAATAAGCCATGAAATACCTGTAAACAATTTTGTTGTCCCTGGCCCTGTTGGTTCCCCCCGGAGTTGTCAACGCGCTGGGGCTGGAGGTAGCAGTGGGGGCTGGCAGCAGGATATAAAGATCGATGCCAGCGGGGTCGATGCCGACTTCAAGGTGGGCGGGCCATTTTTGAAACCGGATTCGCCTTTTAGTTCCGGTTGGTTGGAGTTTTGCCGGTCCGGATTCCGGGGATGAAAAAAGGGGTTACGAAATTAATCGTAACCCCTTGAATTTACTTGGTGGGCCGTCGGGGGCTCGAACCCCAAACCTACTGATTAAGAGTCAGTTGCTCTACCAGTTGAGCTAACGGCCCTTCGCGAACTGGTCAAGCCGCGAAGCAGTTTATTTAGCATACCATAGTTAACGCGTCAAGCATGAAGAGGGAATAAAATGGCCAAGGTTTTGATTATCGGAGCCGGCGGGGTGGGTAGCGTGGTGGCCCATAAATGTGCCCAGGTGCCGGAGGTTTTCGCGGAGATCGTGCTGGCCAGCCGCACGGTGAGCAAATGTGAGGCCATTGCCGCCTCGATCAAGGAGCGTACCGGCCGTCGGATCGAGGTGGCCCGGGTTGATGCCGATCAGGTGCCGGAGCTGGTGGCCCTGATCAACCGGGTCAAACCGGAACTGGTCCTCAACCTGGCCTTGCCCTACCAGGATTTGACCATTATGGACGCCTGCCTGGAGTGCGGGGTCGACTATCTCGATACCGCCAACTACGAACCTCCCGACGAGGCCAAGTTCAGCTACTCCTGGCAATGGCCCTACCATGACCGTTTCAAGGCCAAGAGCCTGATGGCCCTGCTGGGTAGCGGCTTCGACCCGGGGGTGACCAATGTTTATGCCGCTTACGCCGCCAAGCACTATTTCGATGAGATCCATTACATCGACATCCTTGATGCCAACGCCGGCGATCACGGCCATCCCTTTGCCACCAACTTCAATCCCGAGATCAATATTCGGGAGGTGACCGCCAAGGGGCGCTACTGGGAAGAGGGCCAGTGGCGGGAGACCGAGCCGCTGAGCATTAAGCAGAGCTTCGATTTCCCTCAGATCGGCCCCAAAAACGCCTATCTGATGTACCACGAGGAGCTGGAATCTCTGGTTAAGAATATCAAGGGGCTGAAAAGAATCCGTTTCTGGATGACCTTTTCCGACAACTACCTCAAGCATCTGGAAGTGCTGCAGAACGTGGGGATGACCGCCATCGAGCCGGTGATGTTCCAGGGTCGGGAGATTGTGCCGATCCAGTTCCTCAAGGCGCTGCTGCCCGATCCCGCCTCTTTGGGGCCGCGGACCAAGGGCAAGACCTGTATCGGCAACGTGATGGAAGGGGTCAAGAATGGCAAGCCCCGCAAGATCTATATCTACAATGTCTGCGATCACGAGGAGTGCTACCGCGAAGTGGGCAGCCAGGCGATCTCCTACACCACCGGGGTCCCGGCGATGATCGGGGCGATGATGATCCTGCGGGGTCACTGGAAAAAGGCCGGGGTGTTTAACATGGAGCAACTCGACCCCGATCCCTTCATGGAAGAGCTCAATCTTCACGGCTTGCCCTGGGAAGTGCGGGAGTTGCCGGTTTGATCATGACCAGCGCGGAATTTCCCTTTGCCGGGCAGGCGCCCAGTCCCTGCTACGTCTGTGACACCGGCAAGCTGGCGGCCAATCTGGCCAAGCTCGACTTGGTTCAGCAGCGGACCGGAGCCAAAATCATCCTGGCCTTCAAAGGCTTTGCCATGTGGCGGCTTTTTGCCCAGATCAGGCAGGTTTTGCCCGGGGCCACCGCCAGCTCCCTGGATGAGGCCCGGCTGGCCCGCGAGGAGTTCGGCGGTGAGGTTCATGTTTACTGCCCGGCCTACCGGGAGGATGAGTTTGCCGAGATGCTGGGCTACGCCGACCATCTGGTCTTCAACTCCTTTAGCCAGTGGCAACGGTTCCGGGGGCGGGTGGCCGCCTGCCCCCGCCCCATCTCCTGCGGTATTAGGGTCAATCCCCAGTATTCGGAAGTGGAGGTCGATCTCTACAACCCCTGTGGCCGCTACTCTCGGCTGGGGGTCACCCGCGAGCATTTCCGCCCGGAACAGCTCGCCGGGATCAGCGGGTTGCACTTTCACGCCCTCTGTGAGCAGAATGCCGACGCCCTGGCCGGAACCCTGGCCGCCTTCCACGAAAAATTCGGGGAGTTCATGGCCGGGATGCAGTGGCTCAACCTGGGCGGCGGCCACCATATTACCCGGCCCGACTATGATCTCGACCTGCTCTGCCGGTTGATCGATGACGCCCAGCAGCGTTACGGGGTCCAGGTTTACCTGGAGCCGGGAGAGGCGATCGCCCTCAATATCGGGGTGCTGGTGGCCACCGTGCTCGACATCGTTGAAAACGAGATCAAGATCGCCATCCTCGACACCTCGGCGGCCACCCATATGCCCGACGTGCTGGAGATGCCCTACCGCCCCCATCTCTTTGGGGCCGGTGAGCCGGGCCAGTTCCCCCATACCTATCGCTTGGGAGGTCTGAGTTGCCTGGCCGGCGATATTATCGGCGACTACTCGTTCCCTCAGCCCCTCAAGCCTGGTCAGCGGCTGATCTTCGGCGATATGGCCCACTACACCATGGTCAAGAACACCACCTTTAACGGGGTACGCTTGCCCAGCATCGCCATCTACGATCCCGCCGCCGACCAGCTGGAGGTGGTCCGCCGCTTCGGCTACGAAGATTACCGCAATCGCCTCTCCTGATCGGCTTAGAAAGCCAGACCCAATGAGATCCCGCCATGGACGAAGTCCGATTTCTCCTTGTCGATGGTCGTAGGTGGCCCCCAGATAGATCTCCTGACTGTCGTCGGCCCCTTCCAGGCCGTAGTAGATGTAGCCGGTGCTGAAGGCAAAATCGGCCAGCTCCCAGTCGTAGGCCAGAGTGAGGTCGGTTTCGTTCCAGGTGGCCTTCTCGCCGCCCCAGGGGTCGGTGTCCAGGTTACCCCAGATATTGACGGAAAAGCCCTGCCGGCCCAGGGTGAGGGATGGCTGCACCACCACGCTGACGCGACTGAAGGCGTAACCGCGCAAGACGTACTGGCTGAGGCTGTCCACCGTAAATTCGGTGTAGGCTTCATCATCGGCGGCCATGGCGCCGGTGGCGACGATTCCGCAGCCCATCAGGCCCAAAGCGATGCCCTTAAGATAACTTTTGCTTTCATTTTTTCTGCTCTTTGTGGTGAAGTTGATTTTTCAGGACCGGCACCACTACCGCGGTGCGTGCCGGAACGCTGGCTTGGCGGGTTGACACCACACAATCCGTGCCAGGAGCTTCGCTTTTAGTTTTTTATCTGTAATCTAGGGATTTTAAGGGGGAAGGAGGCGGTGGTTGGCCGGGAGGCTATGTTGCAATTTTGTTATGATTCGGTGCGATGGTTATCTGGTAGTTGCAAAATTGTAAGAGATGTCCCTTGGCAGGTCATGGCAGGGGGGGCAGGTCCTGTTTAACCGTATTTAGCCGGGGCAGGGCCACCAGCAGGGCCATGGACCGAGCAGCCAAGGGAAAGCTTTCCCCCGGCTGCAGGAAGCGCCCGGAGGCCGGTTCGGTGCCGCCGGGCCAGAAGGTATCCATTTCCACCTGCCAGAGTTTGGCCGGGGGCAGGTTGGGGAGGGTGAAGGGAATCTCCTCGTGGTGGGCGTTGAACAGCAGCAGAAAGGAGTCATCCACCACCGGCCGCCCCCGCTCATCCTCCTCGTCCATGGCCTGGCCGGCCAGAAAGAGCCCCAGGCAGCGGGCAAAATCCTGATTCCACTGCTCATCACTCATCTCGCCGCCGGATGGGGTCAGCCAGACGATATCCTTGATTCCGGAGCCTTTCAGTTGGCGTCCCTGGAAAAAACGACGTCGCCGGAACACCCGGTGCCGCTTGTTCAACAGGATCAGTCGGCGGGTGAAGGTCAGCAGCCGGAGCTGTTCTTCCGTCAGCTCCCAGTTGAGCCAACTTAGCTCGTTATCCTGGCAGTAAGCGTTGTTGTTGCCTTGCTGGGTGCGGCCCAGCTCATCCCCGGCATTCAGCATGGGTACCCCCTGGGAAAGGAGCAGGGTGGCCAGCAGGTTACGTTGCTGGCGAGCCCGCAGGGCGTTGATTTCGGGATCATCGCTGGGGCCTTCGACCCCGCAGTTCCAACTGCGGTTGTGGCTTTCGCCGTCACGGTTCTCTTCGCCGTTGGCCTCGTTGTGCTTGTCATTGTAGCTTACCAGGTCGCGCAGGGTGAAACCGTCGTGACAGGTGATGAAGTTGATGCTGGCGTAAGGCTTGCGGCCTCCCTGCTCGTAGAGATCGCTGGAGCCGGTGAGCCGGTAGGCCAGATCCCCGATCTTGCCCCCCTCTCCTTTCCAGTGGGAGCGGACCTCGTCCCGGTAGCGGCCGTTCCATTCGGTCCAACCCACCGGAAAGTTACCCACCTGGTAGCCGCCTTCCCCTAGATCCCAGGGTTCGGCGATCAGTTTCACCTGGGAGAGTATCGGATCCTGATGAATGATGTCGAAAAAGGCCCCCAATCGGTCCACCTCGTGGAGCTCCCGGGCCAGGGCCGAGGCCAGGTCGAAGCGGAAACCGTCCACATGCATCTCCAGCACCCAGTAGCGCAGGCTGTCCATGATCAGTTGCAGCACCCGGGGGTGCTGCATGTTGAGGGTGTTGCCGCAGCCGGTGTAGTCCCGGTAATAACGCGGGTTTTCCGGCTCCAGGCGGTAATAGGCCTGGTTGTCGAGGCCCCGGAAGGAGAGGGTTGGGCCCAGATGGCTGCCTTCGGCGGTATGGTTGTAAACCACGTCGAGGATCACTTCGATACCGGCGGCGTGGAACGCCTTGACCATGCTTTTGAACTCGTTGACGCCGTTGCCGGCGCTGTAGCGCTGATCCGGAGCGAAAAAACCGATGCTGTTGTACCCCCAGTAGTTGCTCAGCCCCCTTTCCACCAGATGGCGTTCATCCACCAGGGCGTGGACCGGCAGCAGTTCCACCGCCGTGATCCCCAGGCGCTGCAGGTAGTCGATGACCGGTTCGCTGGCCAGGGCGGCGTAGGTGCCGCGTTGATGCTCGGGGATGCTGGGGTGCAGGCGGGTAAAGCCCTTGACATGCAGCTCGTAAATCACCGTGTCGTGCCAGGGAATGGCCGGCGGACGGTCGTCGCCCCAGGTAAAGGAGGGGTCGATCACCCGGCATTTGGGCAGATAGCGGGCGCTGTCCCGCCGATCTGGGCTCAAGTCTTCCTTGCGGCCTCCGATCCGATAGCCGAAGAGGGCGTCATGCCAGCGCAGTTGGCCGGCCAGGTCCTTGACATAAGGGTCCAGCAGCAGTTTGGCCGGGTTGAAGCGATGCCCCTGTTCGGGGGCATAGGGGCCGTGGACTCGATAGGCGTACAACCAGCCGGGCCGGGCCTGGGGCAGGTAGCAGTGCCAGACCTGGTCGGTCTGCTCCCGCAGGTTGATGGCGTGGAGCTGTCGTCCCTGCTGGTCAAAGAGGCATAATTCGACCTTGCTGGCGTTTTCCGAGAAGAGGGAGAAGTTGACTCCCAATCCGTCCCAGGTGGCCCCCAAGGGGTAGGGCCGGCCCGGCCAGACCGCGATTGGCTGCTTTATCATCCCTCGTTGCCCTCCCTAATAAGCGCGGAATTGGCGCTTAAAGCTCAATCCGGTATTCGGCCCCGTGGAGCAAACCGACAATCAGGGTGAGATATTCGCGCAGGTGGCGGGTCAGCAGGAAATTTTCCCGGACAAACTGGTGGGCCTTGGCCCCCATTTCCGCCATCCGGTCCCGGCGATGGAGCAGATAGCGGATCCGCAGGGCCGCTCCTTCCGGGGTGCTGACCAGAAAACCGGTGTGGTAGTTGACCACCTGCAGACGAATGCCGCCGGTGTCGCCGCCGATCACCGGTTTGCCTTTCCACAGCCCCTCGGTGACCGTCAGCCCGAACCCTTCCTTGGTCGATTTCTGGATTACGATATCGGCGGCCCGCTGCAGGGCGTTGATGGTCCGATGGGCATCTGGCGGCAGCAGCAGCACCTTGATATCAGGATCATCCCCGGCTGCGGCCCGGACCTCCTGCAGCACCGCCTCCCCTTCGGGATCGTCGTCGGCGGTGCCGCCGGCCAGCACCAGTTGCAGGCCAGGGGAGAACTTGCGGGCCAGGCGGTGGGCCTCGATCACCCCCACCGGATCCTTGAAGCGGTCAAACCGGGAGACCTGGAGCAGCAGGGGCCGGTCGGGGTCCAGCTCAAATTGCCGTCTAACCTCGGCAATTTCCTGCTCCGGCAACTCGATATTTTTTTCGCTCAGCGGGTCGATGCTGGGTGGAATGATATATTCCGGGTGGGGCATGGCCTGGGCGAAATCGGGCAGCGAGAAAACGCTGGCATCATAATCGGCCACCTGCTGCCGGATATAGCGCCAGACCGGCCGGTAGGGGCGGCTGGCGTCGATATGGCAACGCCAGACCCAGCGTCCCCGTCGGTTGGGGCAGAACCGCATCAGGGCCGCCGGCTGGGGATCGTGGATAAAGACCACCTCCGCCTCCTCCAGCAGGGGGCGCAGCTTCTCGGCGTTCTGCTCGTTGGTTTGCTGATAGGCGGCCATCATCGCCGACGAAAGCGGGGAGGTCATGCCCTGCAAGCCATTGTGCATCGCCTTGGTGCACTGGTAAAATTCCTGGTTGCCGCTGATTACCTCCCAGCGGGTCTCCATCCCCAGTTCGTTGCTCAACGGTACCAGCTTTTCCAGGATCTCCGCCACCCCGCCCCCCACCCGGGTGGAGTTGACATGGACTACCTTCATTCCTTTCAGCGGCCGGGTCAGCTGCTCCAGCTGGGAGATGGCATCCTTGCCCGCCACCGCGGCGTAGGCCTCCAGCAAGCCGCTCATAGGCTCTCCTCCTGGCATTGTCGGCAGATCCGGGCCATCTCATCGCGTACCTGACTGAGGCTGGAGAAAAAGGGGTCGATGGCGGCCAGCCGCTGCCCCAGCTCGGCGTAATCCTCGCCGAACCCGGCCAGCCAGAAGCGGAAATCGTCCGAGCCGTCGGCCAGGCGGCGGCGGGCATCGATAAAATGGTAGAAGATGGTGCCGGTGGCCGATTCCGGCAGCACCGCCGCCAGTTCGGCCGGTTTAGTCAGCCGCTTGCCGGTATCGAAGATCACCAGTTGTGAACGCAGAAACTCGAAGGGGCGGGAGGCCCGCAGCCAGTGGACGGACTCGCTGCCGTCCAGGCGCATCTCGATGATATCCAGCAGCTCGCGGCGCAACTCCTCCATATCGCGTAGTTCCACCGGATCGATCACCGACAGCTGCTCGGCCAGCACCGGCTCCCGCAGGTGATGGCGGCACCAGGAGGCGAAGTCGTTGTTGAACTCCCGTTCCTCAAAGCGGGCCCCCAGCAGCCCGCTCCAGAAGTGGTGATAGATACTGTCGGCGGAGACCTCGCGGAGATGGTCGCGCAATTCGCTTAAGGTAATGGCCTTGCGGCCGGTGGCGATGGCGATCAGGGCGCAGTCTTTAAGGGAAAAGGGTTCGGTCTGGTTCATGGGCGGTCTCCTTTTGGCGGTTCCCTCCAGTATCGGTCTTGTCCGCCGAGCATGTCAAGGTGAAGATTGCAGCAGCGCCGTCCCGTGGCCGGGCAGGGTGAAGGTGTCATTGGCAAAAGCGGCGGTGGGGTGCGAGGCCAGCAGCAGCCGGAGGTCGGCGGCTGGTGCTGGCAGGGGAAGGCGGCGGGGTTGGGCGGCGAAGTTGCAGAGCAGGGTCAGCGGGCCGCGTTGCAGGCGCAGCCACTGTTGTTCTTCAGAAAAATCGACCCGCAGCCGGTCCAGGCGGCCGTCGTTGAGGGCCGGTATGCTCCGCCGCAGCCGGATCAACTGCCGGTACCAGGCCAGCAGTTCTGCCTGTTGCTCGCCGGAGGCTTCCGACCAGTCGAGCTTGGAGGCCGCGAAGGTGGCCGGGTCCTGGGGGTCGGGAATCTCCTCCGGCGGCCAGCCGAAGGCGGCGAACTCCCGCCGGCGGCCCCGGCGCACCGCCGCCGCCAGCTCGGGATCATCATGGGCGGTGAAATAGAGGAAGGGGGTGGCGGCCCCCCACTCCTCGCCCTGGAAGAGCAGGGGGACAAAGGGGGCGGTCAGCAGCAGGGCCGCCCCCAGCTTGAGCTGCTCTCGGGTGAGCAGTTGCGAGATTCGCTCGCCCCGGGCCCGGTTGCCCACCTGGTCATGGTTCTGCAGGCAGGCCACCTGCCGGTGCCCGCTGAGATCGGCGGCCGGCCGGCCATGGCGGCGGCGGCGATAGGCCGAGTAGCAGCCGTCGTAAACCTGGCCCCGGCCCAAAACCTTGGCCAGCGGCGCCAGGCCGCCGAAGTCGGCATAGTAGCCCCGGGATTCACCGGTCAGGGCGGTATGCAGCGCGTGGTGGAAATCCTCGTTCCACATGGCGTCCAGGCCGTAGCCGCCGACCGCCGGGGGGCGGACCAGTCGGGGATCGTTGAGGTCGCTTTCGGCGATCACTACCAGATGGCGGCCCAGGGCCGCTTCCAGCTCTTTGACCTCGGCGGCCAACTGTTCAAGAAAATGGCGGGCCGAGCTGTCGAAGATGGCATGCACCGCGTCCAGCCGCAGGCCGTCGAAGTGGTAATCCCGCAGCCACATCAGGGCGTTGTCGATGAAGAAACGGCGGACCGGGTCGCTCTCCGGTCCGTCGAAGTTGACCGCCTCCCCCCATGGGGTCCGGTAGCGGTCGGTGAAGTAGGGGCCGAAACGGCTCAGGTAGTTGCCGGCCGGCCCCAGATGGTTGTAAACCACATCCAGCAGCACCGCCAGCCCCCGGCCATGGCAGGCATCCACCAGGGTTTTCAGCTCTTCCGGGGAGCCGTAGGCGTGATGGGGGGCGTAGAGATCGACCCCGTCGTAACCCCAGCCCCGGACTCCGGAAAACTCCGCCACCGGCATCAGTTCGATATGGGTGATGCCCAACTCCCGCAGATGATCCAGCCGCTTGCTTGCCGCCTTGAAGGTGCCCTGGGGGGTAAAGGTGCCGATATGGAGTTCGTAGATCACCGCCGCCGCCAGGGGCGGGGCCTGCCAGCCCTGATCGCGCCAGACAAAACGGCTGTGGTCCAGCCGGCGGGAGGGTCCGTCGATCCCGTTGGGCTGCCAGGGGGAGCGGGGGTCGGGAAAAGGCCCCTGACCGTCCAGCAGCAGGGCGTAATCCTCACCATGGCCCGGCGATTCCACCGCCCGCCACCAGCCGTCCGCTTCGGCCTCCATCGCCCGCCGCCGCCCGCCGCTGAGCAACTCCACCTTTTCGGCTTTGGGCGCCCAGATCCGGCAGGGACCGTCTCCAGAAGCAAGGGAGTCGGCTGTTGGTCGGCAAGGGAGTTTCATCACTTCACCGGCGGAGTTTCCGGGGGTAGATGCTGTTGAAGATCCATGCCGTCATGAAGCAACCTCAAAACATCAATGAAGTGTTCAGCCCGGGAGGTTCGAAAAACGACAAAGTGACGACCGCGGCGCCCCCGTCGGGCGACATGGAGAGTATGGATGCCGGGCCCGATCTCCTCGCGGGGCCGGGCCCCGGCGACCTTCGGGCCGCCGCGCAAACCCTCAACGGGCTTTGCCAGGGTCCTGGCGTATGTTCCGGCCTGCCGCCGGCCGAAGTTGGCGGCGGGCCAGTGGATAATTTGCTGAAAATCGTCTTCGGCCGCCCGAGTCAATCGGATAGTCCAGGGTCGATTCATCGAGTTCCGGTTGCCTGTTCGGCCAGCGAGGCGAGATGACGGTGCAACCGGTCGTGGTCGGTAAAGGTGTGGTAGTGGCCGGCTTCCATATCGGCTACCCCGGTTTGGGCCGCTGCGCGCAACGCGGCCAGCCTGGCTTCATTTTCCTTTTCCCGCCACTCGATGAGCCGCAGGGCTTCACGCAGCACTTCGCTGGCATTTTGGTAACGCCCCGAGCTGACAAGTTTTTCCACAAACAGACTTTGATGAGTGGTTAAGACAACATTTCGTGTGGGCATGGCGCACCTCTGTTTTGTTTGCTGCTCACTGGAAACTTCAACCCCATTGGCAGTATATGCCAATGGGGGGGCGGGTCAAGTCGGCTCTTTTTCCAGCAAACCCACCGGGAAGCAGCCCAGCAGTTGGGTCATTAGGCGCTGGCCGCCGGCAAAATCCTCGCCGGTCAGCAGGTTGCGCCAACTGCCGGGTGGCAGGGTCAGGCGGGTGTCCCGCCAGGCGCCGCGCAGGCCCAGCACCAGGCGGGGGGCCAGGGCGACCACCGCCTCGCCGCGCAGGCAGGCCACCAGGTGTTCCGCCTTTTTGCCGGTGACATTCAGCGGCCGGTAACCGCCCTGGGGCCCGAACAGCTCGCTGCGCCGCCGCCGCAGATGCAGGCCCTGGCGCAGCAGCCAGAGCTTGGGCAGCCCCTCGTCCATCCGGGCCATGATCTGCTCGGGGCTTAGCCTGGGCAATTGGGCCAGCAGCCTTTGCCGGTGGGCGAAATCCACCGGTCGGCGGTTGTCCGGGTCCACCAGGCTTAAGTCCCACAACTCGGAGCCCTGGTAGATATCGGGCACGCCGGGGTAAACCAGCCGCAGCAGGGTCTGGCTCAGGCCGTTGATCCGCCCGGCCGGGATCAGCGGGGCCAGAAACTGTTCCAGCTCGGCCCGGAACCTTTCATCGGCCAGCAGGGCCAGGGCGAACTCCCGTACCGCCTTTTCGTAGCCGGGGTCGGGACGGGTCCAGGAGGTGCGGAGTTTGGCTTCCCGCAGGGCCTTTTCCAGGTAGGGGGTCAGCCGCTCTTTCTCCAGGGGCCAGGCTCCCACCAGGGTTTGATAGATAAAGTACTCCACATTGGCCTCGGGCAGGCCGTCGCGGCGATACCTCTTATGCCGCCGCGACCAGCGAGTCACCAGGCGCCGCCAGCGGCCCGGGATCTCGCTGAGCAGGGCCAGCCGGGCCCGGCAATCTTCGCCCCGCTTGGTATCGTGGGTGCTGCCGGCCAGCATGCTCAAGGGCCGGCGGGCCAGGGCCTCGGCGGCCCGGCGGTGAAAATCCGTCGGCACTACCCCGAAACGGCCGGGATCGCCCCCCACCTCGTTTAAGCAGAGCAGCCGGTGGTAGCGGTAAAAGGCGGTATCCTCCACCCCTTTGGCCATGGCCGGGCCGGTGAACTGCTGGAAGCGCAGGGCCAGTTCCCCCTCCAGCTCGCCGTCGATCTCCAGACCCAGGATTTTGCCCAGAAAGCGCAGCAGTTCGGGGTCCAGTTCGGGGTTGTCGGCCACCGCCGCCGCCACCGCCCGGCGGATATAGTGGCGGTCGATCTTGCTCGCCAGCCGCCGGGTCTTGCCGGTTTTGCCCCTGGTCGCTGGCCGAATGCTCACATAGCTGCGGTAAACGGGGAAATTGGCGGCCAACTGGCGCAGGGCCTCATGCAGTTCGTGGCGGGTGTAGTCGCGATGGCAACGGTGGCGCTCGCAGACCGCCACCAGCAGGGAGGTAAGCCGGTTCAGCTCGCTGCCCAGCAGCTCGGTGATCACCTGGCGCTTGCACTCCCGGACCAGGGCCGGAAAATCAGCGATCTCGCCGGTAAACTCACGGTAAAAGGCGGTCAGCTCGGCTTCGCCGGCCGGATCGAGCAGCAGGCCGCCGACCAGGTTGAGAAAGTCGTAGCCGGTGGTGCCGTTGACCGGCCAGTCGGCGGGCAGCTCCTCGCCCGGTTCCAGAATCTTTTCCAGCCAGATCAGGGCCTCGGGGCACTGTTGGCGCAAACGGCGGCAGTACTCGGCCGGATCGCGCAGGCCGTCGGGATGGTCGATCCGCAGGCCCTGGACGCTGCCCTCCCGCACCCAGGCCAGGGGCAGGGCGTGGGTGGCGGTGAAAACCTCCTCGTTTTCAATCCGCAGGCCGGCCAGGGAGTTGATATCAAAAAAACGGCGATAGCCCAGGTCGCGGCCGGCGGCGCGCCAGAAGGCCAGGCGGTAGTTCTGATTGTCGAGCAGGGCGTCCAGGGCGTCGGGGTCGCGGTTGAGTCGCGCCACCTCGGCGGTGATGGCCGCCCGGGGTGTCAGGGGCCGGTTATTTTCCCGCTCCGGGGCCGGAGAGCGGCGGCAGAGGGGGGCCAGTAGTTGCTGGATCACCACCTTATCCCGGTGGCGGCGGTTGACGGCTCGGCGGCCGGTCACCGTCGGCCGGGGCAGACGGGCGCAGGAGTCGGCGATAAACCCCAGTAGCTCGGAGCCGCAGGCCTCGGCGGCGGCGGTCAGCAACCCGGCCAGGCTGGCGGGATCGATGGGAAAACTGTGTTCGTGATAGTGGAGGGTAAAGGCGCCGTCGGCCTGGGCCAGATGCAGCTCGCCGGCCTCCAGCACCCGGCCGTAGTGGTCGCCCAGCACCGGCAACAACACCTTGTTTGGCCAGCGATCCTCCGAAGATTCCCAGTCCACGTCAAAAAAAGCGGCCCAGGGGCTGGAGGGGCCGTTTTCCAACACATCCCACCACCAGGGATTCTGCCGCCCAGCGATGGCCATATGGTTGGGTACCAGATCGATAACCCGGCCCAGGCCGGCCCGGTGCAGCACCTGTTGCAGGCGCCGGTGCTGCCGCTCGCCGCCCAGTTCGACATTGACCCGGCCGGGATCAACCACGTCGTAGCCGTGGCTGCTGCCGGCGGCGGCCTGCAGGCAGGGCGAGGTGTAAAGATGGCTGACCCCCAGCTCGGCCAGGTAGGGCACCAGCTCGGCGGCGGCGGCAAAGCCGAACTCAGCTCGCAACTGCACCCGGTAGGTAGCAACGGGTTTTGGGCCGGCCCGCTCCTGGCCAATTTTGTCGCCGCTGGAGTGCTTCATGACTCCAACTATAGATGCAGATTTTTTCGTTGACAAGCGGTTAGGTGGCCGCTAGGGAACAGGAGCCCCGGGTTTTGCTGGTGGCTTAACGGCCCCGGCTCCGATCGCCCCGCCCATCAGCCCGGCTCCCGTCTGGTGGAATAAGATAGAGAGGTGTTAGCTTAACCATGTCGCGGATAATCGATTTTCATACCCACGCCTTTCCCGATCAGGTTGCGGTTCAGGCCATTCCGGCCCTGGAAAAGGAGGGCAAGGTCAAGGCGTACCATGATGGCCGGCTGGTCTCCCTGCTGGCCACGATGGATGCCGCCGGGATCGAGCGCAGCGTGATCTGTTCCATCGCCACCCGGCCGACCCAGTTTGACGCCATTCTCAACTGGTCAAGATTGATCGCCTCCCCCCGGATCATCCCTTTCCCCTCGGTCCATCCCGACGATCCCCAGCTCTTGGAACGGATTAGCCAGATCAGGGCCGCGGGGTTTGTCGGCTTAAAGATGCATCCATATTATCAGGGGTTTACCCTTGACGAAGCCAAAATGTGGCCCCTGTATCAACGGATTGCGGCGGAAAATCTGGTGCTGGTCATGCACACCGGTTTTGATATCGCCTTTCCCCGGGAGGCGATCGCTTCGCCGGCCCGGATCGTCCGGGTGGTGGAGCGAGTACCCTCGCTCAAACTGATCGCCACCCACCTCGGGGCCTGGGAGCAATGGGAGGAGGTGGAGCGGGAGCTGGTCGGGCGGCCGCTGTACATGGATATCTCCTACACCCTGCATCAATTGGCTCCGGCTCAAGCCCGGCGGATCATCCTGGGGCATCCCGCCGATTATCTGCTCTTCGGCACCGATTCCCCCTGGGCCGATCAGCGGACCGTTCTGGCCGAACTGGCGGCCCTTAAACTGCCCGCCGAACTGGAAAGGAAAATCCTCTGGGATAACGGGATCAAGCTGCTGGCCGGCGCCGCTTCAGCCGAGGACGCCGTCTAACCGGGACTATTTAGCCGGAGCCAGGCGCAGGGCCAGCGCCACCCCCAGCAAGGTGCAGGCCCCGGCCATCAGAAAGCTGCCGGCAAAACTGCCGCTCTCCTCGGCGATCACTCCGGCCACGGCCGGCCCGGCGATCTGCCCCAGGGCGAAGATGAAGGTGACCAGTCCGAAGATTCGGGCCGCCTTGTGGGGGCCGGCGTAGTCACCGACCAGGGCGGCCATGATCGAGGGGATGGACCAGGCGACCAGGCCGAAGCAGGCGATGGAGACCAGGAGAAAGAGGCTGGGCAGCTTGATCGCCACCAGCAGGTAAGCCACAGTCTGAATGAGGAAAACCATGGCCAGGGTCTTCTGGCGTCCGATCTTGTCGGAGAGGGTGCCGAAGACCGGGCCCGAGAGCAGGCTCAAAAGCCCCACGATGGCCCAGAAGTTTCCGGCGGCCGCCTCCGTGAAGCCATGCTCGCGGATCAGGGTGGTGACAATAAAGGTCGCGTAAATAACGTAGGTGTAGCCGAACAGGAAGTAGATCGCTCCCAGATGGGCGATGGTCTTGACGTTGGCGGTGCTCTCCCGGCCCAGCTTGGGCAAGGCTCCGTTCTCCGGTTTTTCCCCGTATGGCCGCAGCCCCTGGTCGGAGGGGGTGTTTCTGAGCATGACCAGGCAGAGCAGGGAGATCAGCAGGATAATGGCGCCCAGCACCTGCCAGCTCAGGCGCCAACCGCCATCGACCCCCGCCAGCTCGTTGAGCCAGGGGATCAGCTTACCGGAGAGCAGGATGGCAAAGCCGCTGCCGATCACGACAAAGCCAGTGGCCCGCCCCCGGTGGCTGCGGCCGAACCAGTGGGAGATCAGGGCCATCATCGGCACGTTGGCCGCTCCGCTGCCCATGCCGCAGAGGGCGTAGAGACAGAGGATCAGCGGCAGGGAGCTGCTGTGGCCGATGATGATCATCGTCGCGCCGATGGTGGCCAGGGCCAGGGCGATCAGCAGGCGGTAGCCCAGGCGGTCGGCCAGGGCCCCGCAGAAGAGGACGGCCACCAGGTAACCGGCGAAATTGACGGTGCCGATCAACCCCATCTGGCTGTAGGAGAGGGTCAGGCCCTGGCTCATGCCGGGCAGGATCATCCCCAGGGCGAAACGGCCCAGCCCCAGGGCGGCGAAGATGCAAAAGGTGCCGACCCAGACGATGTGCCAGCCATAGTGGATGGTGCGGTCCGTCGCAGTCAAAATGATCTTTGTACCCGGCTCCGGGAGCCCGTCAGGCCGCCAGTTTTTTCGCCGCCGCCATCGCGGCCGCGAATCCGGGGGCCGAGCGGGCGATAACCTCGTCCTCGACGCAGAAGGCCAGCCGGAAATAACCCGGCTGGCCGAAGCCGCGGCCCGGCACCCCCAGGATTTTCTGCTCGGCCAGCAGGCCGACAAATCGGGCGTCATCGGCCAGGGGGGATTTGGGGAAGAGGTAGAAGGCCCCTTTGGGGGGCACGAACTGGTAGCCCGCCTCGCCCAACACCTGGCAGAAGAGTTCGCGGCGGCGGGTGTAGATGGCGGTGTCCACCGTCACCCCCTGCAGTTGGGCGACCACCCTCTGCATCAGGGCCGGGGCGTTGACGAAACCCAGGATGCGGTTGGCCAGGGTCATGGCGTCGATCAGCGGCTTTTTGTCGGCGATCTCGGGATGGACGGCGATATAACCGATCCGTTCCCCCGGCAGGGAGAGGTCTTTGGAGTAAGAGGAGACCACCAGGCTGTTACGGTAAGCCTTGAAGACGCTGGGTACCGAGTGGCCGTCGTAAACGATTTTACGATAGGGTTCGTCGGCGATCAGGTAGATGGGTTGGGCGGCTTGTTCCAGAATTTCGGCCAGGCCGCCAAGCTCAAGCGCCGAATAGATCTGGCCGGTGGGGTTGTTGGGGCTGTTGATGATGATCGCCTTGGTCGCGGGGGTGATCGCCGCCGCCACCGCCTCCAGGTCCAAGCTGAAATCATCGCGGGTGTTGACCACCTTGCTGGTGCCGCCGTGGTTGTCCACGTAAAAGTTGTATTCCACAAAGAAGGGGGCCAGGATGATCACCTCGTCGCCGGGGTCCAGCAGCGCTTTCAGCACCACGTTGAGGCCGCCGGCGGCGCCGCAGGTCATCAACATCTCGCCCTCGCCCACCGTCAGCTCCTGTTCCCGGGAGATTTGGGCGGCCACCGCGGCCCGCACCGTGGGGTAACCGCCGTTGGGCATGTAGCTGTGGGCTCCGGGGCTTTCCGCGCCGGCCACTTTTTGCAGCACCTCGCTGAAGCGGGGCGGCGGTGGCAGGTCGGGATTGCCCAGGCTGAAGTCGCAGACGTTATCGGCTCCATGCTGAGCCTTGAGCCTGGCCCCCTCTTCAAACATCTTACGGATCCAGGAAGAGCGTTCGGCAAAGGCGAGCATTTTTCGGGAAATAGCCATGGGGATTGTTTCTCCGCTGATTTTCTCTTGGGTTAAGTCGGTGGTTAAGTCGAGGACCGGGCTTAGAGCCGGCGCCTGTCGATAATGCGTTTGGCCTTGCCCTCCGAGCGTTCCAGGCTTTTCTCCTCCACCAGCCGCACCTCGACGCCGATGCCCAGCTCCGAGGCCAGTTTCTGCTTGATGGTCTCGATGATCTCCCGTTGCTTGCGCATTTCATCGAAGAAGATCGACTCCACCACCTCCACCAGGACGCTGATCTTGTCGATACGGTCCTCGCGTTCCACCACGATCTGGTAGTGGGGCCTGGTGCCTTCGATCTCGAAAATGATATTTTCGATCTGGGAGGGATAGACATTGACCCCTTTGACGATCAACATATCATCGGTGCGGCCGGTGATCCGTTCGATCCGGCGCAGGGTGCGGCCGCAGGGGCAGGGTTCCTCGATGAGCCGGGTCAGGTCCCTGGTGCGGTAGCGGATTACCGGAAAGGCTTCCTTGGTCAGGGTGGTAATCACCAGCTCGCCCATCTCGCCGGGGGGGACAGGCTCCAGGGTCTGGGGGTCGATGATTTCAAAGAGGAAATGGTCCTCATTGACATGCAGGCCCTGGCGCTGCTGGCACTCTCCCGCCACCCCCGGCCCCATCACCTCGGAGAGGCCGTAGTTGTCGGTGGCAATGATGTTGAGCTTTTTCTGGATCTCCTGGCGCATCGCCTCGGACCAGGGCTCGGCTCCGAACAGGCCGTATTTCAGCGAGAAGGCGTTGAGCGACAGGCCCATCTCCTCGATGGTGTCCGCCAGCAACAGGGCGTAGCTCGGGGTGCAGACCAGGGCGGTGGTGCGGAAATCCTGCATGATCTGGAGCTGGCGGCGGGTATTGCCGCTGGAGATGGGGATGACCGAGGCCCCCACCAGTTCCGCCCCGTAATGGAGTCCGAAACCGCCGGTGAACAGCCCGTAGCCAAAGGCGATCTGAACGACATCGTCTTTGGTGACCCCGGCGGCGGTGAGGACCCGGGCGGTGAGGCTGGCCCAGGTTTTGATATCATTGCCGGTATAGCCCACCACGGTGGCCTGGCCGGTGGTGCCCGAGGAGGAGTGAACCCGGACCACGTCCCTGAGCGGCACGGCAAAGAGACCGTAGGGATAGTTGTCGCGCAGATCCTGCTTGGTGGTAAAGGGCAGGGCGCGTAGTTCATCCAGGGAGCGAAAGCCGTCGGGATCAACCCGGAGTTCCTTGAATTTCTGCCGATAAAAGGGGACGTGGGTCGCTACCCGAAAAAGGGTGGCCTGCAGCCGTTCCAACTGCAACTGCTTAAGGTCGTCCCGATTTATGCACTCTTTCTCTTGATGCCAGTACATGGCTCCCCCTCGATCGCTGAAATTAAAAGTAGCCTGATTCCGGCTCCGCTTTCCGGGCAGCGCGGGTTAAGGCCGGGCCAGATCGCGGCCCAGATAGGCCCGTTGCACATCCCGGTTGGCCAGCAGGGCTTCGGCCGGTCCCTCCAGGATGATCTTACCGGTTTCCAGCACGTAGCCCCGATCGGCGATCTTCAGGGCCGCCTTGGCGTTCTGTTCGATCAGCAGCACGGTGTTGCCGGCCTCCCGCATCTTGCTGATTATCGCGAAAATATTTTTTACAATCAAGGGGGCCAGGCCGGTGGAGGGCTCATCGAGCATGATCAGGGCCGGTTTGGCCATCAGGGCGCGGCCCATGGCCAGCATCTGCTGCTCGCCGCCGGAGAGGGTGCCGGCTAGCTGATTCTGCCGTTCCGCCAGCACCGGAAAAAGCTCGTAAATATAATCCAGCTCCCGGAGAAACTCCCTGTTGCCCTTTTTGTGCTGAATGTACCCACCCAGCACCAGGTTTTCCCGCACCGTCATGGTGGCGAATACCTGCCGGCCTTCCGGAACCAGCGAGCAGCCCAGCTCGACGATTTTTTCCGCCTTGACTCGGGTAATCTCCCGGTCCCGCAGGATTATCTCTCCGGCCCGGGCCGGGATCAGGCCGCTGATGGTGGCGAGCAGGGTGGTTTTTCCGGCCCCGTTGGCTCCGATCAGGGTGACGATCTCGCCGGGGTTGACGTGGAGCGAGATCCGTTTCAGCACCCGCAGTTTGCCGTAGCCGGATTCAAGATTTCTAACCTTGAGCATCTTCCTTCTCCTCCTCGCCCAGGTAGATCTTGATCACCTCCGGGTTCTGCTGGATCTGCAGGGGAAGATCTTCGGCGATCTTGCGGCCGAAGGAGAGTACCACGATTTCGTGGGAGATATCCATGACCAGGGACATGTCGTGTTCCACCAGTAGCACCGTGATCCCCTGGCTGTTGATCTTGCTGATCAGGCGGCCCACCTCGGCGGTTTCATAGATGTTGAGGCCGGCGGCCGGTTCGTCCAGCAGCAAAAGTTGCGGCTCCATGGCCAGAGCCCGGGCCAGTTCCACCGCCCGCTGCTGGCCAAAGGCCAGGCTGGTGGCTTCGACCTCGGCCAGATCAGCAATCTCCAGCATCTCCAGCAGCCCCAGGCAGTGTTCGCGGACCTGGGCCTCCTCCCTGCGGGTCCAGGGGAGGTGGAGCATGCCGGCGATAAAGCCCGTTCGGCTCTGGATATGGCGGCCGATCATGACATTTTCCAGGGCCGTCATCCCGGGGTAGAGCTTGATGTTCTGGTAGGTCCGGCTGATCCCCCGCCGGGCGATTTGGAAGGGTTGCAGGCCGGAGATGACCTCGTTCCGGAAACGGATGGTGCCGGAACTTGGGGGCAGGGAGCCGGCGATCAGGTTGAAGAGGGTGGTCTTGCCGGCCCCGTTGGGGCCGATCACCGCCTTGATGATCCCCGGCTCCACCGCGAAACTGACCTCGCTGATCGCCTGCAGGCCGCCGAAGCGGCGGTTAAGTTGGTTGATCTCAAGCAGCGCCATCTTTCTTTCCGGTCAGCAAGTTTTTGATTCTGGCCAGCAGGGCCAGCCGCAGCAGGCCCTGGGGAGCGAAGAGCATCATGGCGATCAGAATGGCCCCGAACACCGCGTCGTCGTAGGAGCCGAACATGCCGCGCAGCGACATGAAATTGAGCACCACCCCCATGATCAGGGCGCCCCAGAGATTGGCCATGCCGCCCACCGCCACGATGGCGACATATCGTACCGATTGCATCACCCCGGCCTCGCTGGGGCCGATGCCGGCGCTGTAGTGGGTCAAGAAGACCCCCGCCAGGGCGGCCATGACGGCGCTGAGGATAAAGGTGCGCAGTTTGTAGCGGGCCGTGTCGACCCCCATGGCGTTGGCCGCGTCCTCGGCGCCGTGGATGGCCCGCAGGGCACGGCCCACCCGGGAGTTGATCAGGTTGAGCAGCAGCAGCATGGCGATAATCACCATGCCCCAGGCGATGTAGTAGTTGCTGACCCGACTGCCGAAGTCGCCGCTGACGCTGAGCCCGGCCAGCAGGGGAAAGCCCGGCACCTCGGAGATCCCGTCCGCTTCGCCGAAGATCGGGGTGCCCAGCACCAGCCGATAGATGATGATTCCAAAACCCAGGGTGGCCATGGCCAGGTAGTGGCCCTTGAGCTTGAGTACCGGCACCCCGATCAGAAAGGAGACCACGATGGCGGTGGTGATGGCAACCAGGGCTGCCGGCCAGGGGTGGAGGGCCAGGATCTCATTGCCGAAAAAATCGTGCCGGCCCATTAAAAGCCCCAGGCGATCGGCCAGAGCCACCAGTTGATGGTCCTGGTAGGCCAGCAGGTTGCGGGTGGTCAGCATGGCCGAGAGATAGCCGCCGATGGCGAAAAAGCCGGCATGGCCCAGGGAGATCTGGCCGGCGTAGCCCATTACCAGACAGAGGCCGATGATCAGCAGCGAGTAGTAGCCGGCCATGGTGAGCTGGGTCAGGTAAAAGGGGGTGCCGGTCCACTGGGTCAGCTGCTGAACCAGGACGACCGTCGCCAAGAGCAGGAGAATGGGCAGGCAGGTGCGCATCGCTTAAAACTCCTTGAGCCCCGCCGCGTCCTTGCGGCCGAAGAGACCGTGGGGGCGGACAAAGAGGATCAGCAAGAGGATGCTCAGCGCGATCACATCCTGGTAGGCCAGGGGGACGATGCTGACACTGAAGGCCTCCAGCAGGCCCAGGAGCAGGCCGGCGGCCACCGCCGCCATGCTGTTGCCCAGGCCGCCGAGGATGGCGACGGTGAAGCCCTTGATGGCCAAACCGGTGCCGCTATCGTACTCGGTGTAGGTGATGGGGCTCATCACGCAGCCGGCTAAAGCCCCGATGCCGGCCGAAAGCATAAAGGAGAGGGTCACCATGTTTTTGGGGTTGATCCCGCAAAGGGTGGCGGCGGTGCGGTTGGCGGCGCAGGCGCGCATCTTCTGGCCCTGCATGGTGTAGCGGAAAAAAAGGCTCAGGGCGATCACGATCACGCTGCAGACCCCGATGACCCACAACACCTGGGGAGAGATCCGGGCCCCCAGGATGTTGACGGTGGAGATTTCGTTGCCGACAAAGTAGGGCAGGGAGCGAACCCCTTCGCCCCAGATGTGCAGGGCCACCTCGCGAATCAGAATCGAAACGCCGATGGTGATGATGATCATCCGCAGCACCGATGGGCTTTTCAGCCAGCGGATGAAGGTCATCTCCACCATGGCCCCCACCAGCATGGTGAGCAGCACCGCCCCTGCTATGGCCAGGGGCAGCGGCAGCAGGGCGTTCAGGGTGATGGCGATCATCCCCCCCAGCATCACAAACTCACCCTGGGCGAAGTTGATTATCCCGGTGGTGTTGTAAATGATGTTGAAGCCGATGGCCACGATGGCATAAATGATGCCATACGTGACCCCGGCGAACAGATATTGGATGAAAAGCTCAGCGGTCATACTTTACGAACTGGCCATCCTTGACGGTGAGCATTTCGAAGGCGTTGAGGTCAAGGCCGTTGTGGTCGGTGGGGGAAAAGTTGAAGATTCCGCCGGTGCCGACAAAATCACGCATATTCTCGATGGCGTCGCGAACCTTTTCCCGGTCAGCGCCCACCTCTTCGATGGCCCGGGCCAGGATCATCAGGGCGTCGTAGGCGTGGCCGCCGAAGGTGGAAGCAGGCTCGTTGAATTTGGACTCGTAGTCGTTTTGGTATTTGACCAGGATCTCCTTCTGGGGGTGGCTCTCCTCCAGGACATCGGCGATCAACAGCCGTCCGGCGGGAAAGATGATCCCTTCGGCGGCGGCTCCCGCCACCTCGACGTAACGGATGTTGCCGAAACCATGGCTCTGGAAGAGGGGGACCTCCCAGCCGGCCTGGCGCATGTTGCGCACCAGGATGGCCTGGGCCGGCACCACCGACCAGTTGATCACCGCCTCGATCTGGTTGTGGGAGCGCAGTTTGGCCACCAGGGCGGAAAGGTCGGTGGCCCGGCTGTCGTAAACCTCGTTGGCCACGATCTCCAGCCCGTAGTCCGGGGCGATCTGCTCCAGCTGCCCCCGGCCGGCCTGGCCGAAGCCGTCGTTGCCGCTGACCACCGCGATCCGCTTGATCCCCAGGTCGTTCATGGTCATGAATATCCGCTGGGCGGCGAAACGGTCATTCTGGGGGGTCTTGAAGACGTAGCGAGCCAGGGGGTTGACGATCGCTTCCGCCGCCGCCAGGGAGAGCATGATGGTCTTGCCCTCTTCGGCGATCTGTTTGATCCGCATGGTCTCGCCGCTGGTGGAGGGGCCGATGATCGCGAAAACCCGCTGCTCCTCGATAAGCTGCCGGGCGAAAGATACCGCCCGTTCCGGGCTGCCGCCGGAATCGCGGACGATCAGTTCCAGCTTTTTCCCCTTGATACCGCCCTGGGCGTTGATCTCGTCCACCAGCATTCGCAGGGTCCGCTCTTCCGGCAGGCCCAAAAACGAAGCGCCGCCGGTTACGGCCAGGATGGCCCCGACCTTGATGGTTTGGGCGCTGGCCATGACCACCGACAGGGTCAGGGCGGCCAGCGTGACAATGGCAATTACCGTCTTTTTCATGGGGGTCCCTCCGTGAAGTTATTTAAAGCTGGTGTACTTCCTCGTCACTCAACAGTTTGAAGCCCGCTTCGGCAAAGGCCCGGCAAGCCGTTTTGGGATTGTCGAAACGGAAAAGCAGCAGGCCGGTTTCTCCGCTCTGCTTGGTGAAGGCATACATATACTCCACGTTGAGCCGGGACTGGTTGACCACCTGGAGAATGGCGTCCAGGCTGCCGGGTTTGTCCGGCACCTCGACGGCGGTCACCTCGGTGATCCCCACGGTGAAGCCGTCCTCCTTGAGGGCCTTGGCCGCCCGGTCGGTATCGCTGACCACCATGCGGAGAATGCCGAAATCGGCGGTGTCGGCCAGGGAAAGGGCCCGGATGTTGATGGCGTTTTTGGCCAGGGTATGGGTGATGTCGGCCAGCCGGCCGGAGCGGTTTTCCAGAAAGATGGCGATCTGTCGTACTTGCATGGGGCAGCCTCCCGGTGTTGAAGTTAGATCTTTCTTCGGTCGATAACCCTTTGGGCCTTGCCTTCACTGCGCTGGATGGTCTTGGGTTCCACCAGGCTGATCTTACAGGTGATCCCCAGCAGGTCCTTGATGCTGCCCTGCACCCGTTTGCTCAGGTTTTCCAGGTTTTTGATCTGGTCGGAGAAAACCTCCTCGCTGACCTCCACCTGAACCTCGATATTGTCCAGGGAACCCTGGCGGGTCACGATGATCTGGTAGTGGGGCTCCACCCCTTCGACCCCCATGATCACCTCTTCGATCTGGGAGGGGAAGACGTTGACCCCGCGAATGATCATCATGTCGTCGGTACGGCCGGTGACCTTGGGCATCCGGTAGAAGGTGCGGCCGCAGGTGCAGACCTCGGGGATCAGCCGGGCGATATCCTTGGTCCGGTAGCGGATCACCGGGAAGGCCTCTTTGGTCAGGGTGGTGAAGACCAGCTCGCCCTCCTCGCCAACCGCCAGCGGTTCGAAGGTGTCGCGATGGACGATCTCCGGCAGGAAATGGTCCTCCATGATATGGAGCCCTCGCTGTTCTTCGAGGCATTCGGCCGCCACTCCAGGGCCGATGATCTCGGAGAGCCCGTAGATGTCGATGGCCTTGATCTTGAGCCGATTTTCGATCTCGGACCGCATATTCTCGCTCCAGGGTTCAGCCCCGAACACCCCCACCCGTAACTTGAGGCTGGCCGGATCGACGCCGAGATCGGCCATGGTATCGGCAATATTGAGAGCGTAGGAGGGGGTGGAGAGCAGCACGGTGGTGCCGAAATCCTGCATGATCTGGATCTGGCGCTTGGTGTTGCCGCCGGAGATGGGGATCACCGCGCAGCCCAGGTTTTCGGCTCCGTAGTGGGCGCCGAGGCCGCCGGTGAACAGGCCGTAGCCGTAAGCGTTCTGGACGATGTCGCGGGAGGTGACCCCGGCGGCGGACAAGGTCCGGCTCATCAACTCGGCCCAGAGCTTGAGATCGCGCTTGGTGTAACCCACCACCGTCGGTTTGCCGGTGGTACCGGAGGAGGCGTGGATGCGGACAATCCGCTCCATGGGCACGGTGAAGAGGCCGAAGGGATAGTTCTGACGGAGATCCTCCTTGGTGGTGAAGGGCAACCGCCTGATGTCACTAATTTTTCTGATATCACCGGGGCTGACCCCGGCTTCATCCATCTTCTGCCGGTAGTAGGGCACGGTGGCATAAACCCGGGCCACCTGTGCCTGCAGGCGCTGGAGCTGTATAACTTCCAACTCCTCGCGCGGCCTGGTTTCATTCTCTTCATTCCAGATCATGCTCTCTTCTCCACTTCACTGACAGGTTTACATCTTGACCATGGCGGGTTAGCGGGTTTGCTCGCGGCCGGCGGCAAAGGCCAGCAGGTTGACCTCCTGGATCTTGGCCGGCAGGCGGCGCTTGATCACCTGTTCGAATATCTCGCTGTCCAGAGGCAGAAAAGTGGAGAGCGCCCCCACCAGAACCACGTTGGCCGCCCTGATGTTACCGAGCTGTTTGGCAATGGCGTAGGCATCCACCGGAAGCACCTCGATCTTTTTGGATGTCAGGGCCTCCAGGCAGTGGTCGGGATATGCCATTTTGCCGGTGGCCACCGCCGGCGGCATGATCCGCTGGGTGTTGACGATCACCTTGCTCTGCCGGTTGAGATAGGGGAGGTAGCGGGCCGCCTCCATGGTTTCAAAGGCCAGCTGGATATCAACGGTGCCCGGCTCGATCAGCGGCGAATAGACCCGCTCGCTGCCGTAGCGGAGGTGGGCCTCCACCGAACCGCCGCGCTGGGCCATGCCGTGGACCTCGCTCTTCTTGATATCGAAGCCGGCAGCGAGCAGGGCGTAGGCGGTCATCTCGCTGGCCAGCAGAACACCCTGGCCGCCGACCCCGACAAAGTGAATGTTTCCCGATTGGCTCATGCCCGCTCCTCCCCTTTGCTGATGGCGTCGAACTTACACAGGCTGAGGCACTGACCGCAACCGATACACATATCTTCGTTGATCAGGGCGTACCCCTTCTGCTTCTCCTTTTTGCCCATGGCTTTGGCCTGTTCCGGGGTCAGCGGCTGCCAGTTGATGGCCGGGCAGCCCAGGCGCAGGCACATGGTGCAGCCGGTGCAGTTGTCCACCACGGTATGGAACGGATATTTGCGCCGCTTTTTCTCATCCACGGTGAGTACACAGGGGAAGCGGGCGATCACCACCGAAACCTCGGGCCGCTCGATCTCCTCTTGCAGGACCTGATAGGTGGCCTCGAGCTCATGGGGATTGACGGTGCGCACATGTTTGACCCCGATGGCCCGGCACAGCTCCGGGATGTCGATGGTTGGGGCCGGATCGTAGCCGATGGTGGTGCCCGAGGCCGGATTGGGCTGCTGGCCGGTCATGCCGGTGATCCGGTTGTCGAGGATGATCACCGTTGAGCAACCCTTGTTGTACACGGAGTTGATCAGGCTGTTGATCCCGGTGTGGAGGAAGGTGGAGTCGCCGATCACCGCCACCACCTTGCCCAATCCCTCTTGGCCCAGGGCCTTGTCCATGCCGTGGGCCATGCCGATGCTGGCCCCCATGCAGACGCAGGCGTCCATGGCCGAAAGGGGGGGCAGAAAGCCTAAGGTGTAGCAGCCGATATCGCCGGAAACAAAGACCTTGAGCCGGTTCAGGTTGTAGAACAACCCCCGGTGGGGACAGCCGGCG
>DSDS01000009.1 GCA_011048585.1 Desulfurivibrio alkaliphilus
GGGCAGAGTTGGCCGTTATCGTTGTTTTTTCTTGTTGTCCGGTTATAATTGACCTCGTTGTCCGACAAAGTGGCCCGTTGCACCCATAAGCGCAAGGATAAAAAATGGAATTCGCCCCCAAGTGGCTGGCCTGGGAGATCACTCGCCGCTGCAATCTCAAGTGTGTTCACTGCCGCTCCTCTTCGGAGCTGGAGGCCAAGGAGCATCCCGACTTCGATCTCCAGGAGGCCAAGCGGATCCTGGACGATATCGCCGCCTACGCCGAGCCGGTGGTGGTGCTTTCCGGCGGTGAACCGCTGTTGCGGGACGATGTTTTCGAAATCGCCTCCTACGGCACCGCCAAAGGCCTGCGGATGTGCCTGGCCACCAACGGCACCCTGGTCACCGAGGAGATCTGCCGCCGCCTTAAGGAGGCGGGGATCCGGATGGTTTCCCTGAGTTTGGACGGAGCCGATGCCGCGGTCCATGACGATTTCCGTTGTCAGCCTGGAGCGTTTGCCGGCACCATCAACGCCGCCAACCTTTTTCGCGCCCACGATATCCCCTTTTTGATCAACTCCTCCTTTACCAAACGCAACCAGACGGAGATTCCCAAGGTTTACCGGCTGGCCAAGGAGCTGGGGGCCAAGGCCTGGTACATGTTCATGATCGTGCCCACCGGCCGCGGTGAGAATATCATGGAGGAGCTGATCAGTCCCGAGGAGTACGAAGAGCTGCTGACCTGGCATTATGAGATGGAGAAGGAGGAGGACGAGCTGCTGGTCCGCCCCACCTGCGCCCCCCACTATTACCGCCTGGTGCTGCAGAAGGCCAAGCAGGAGGGGGAGAAGTTCAAGCGGCGCACCCTTCAGTTTTCCACCGGCGGAGCCAAGGGCTGCCTGGCCGGCCAGCTTATCTCCCTGATCGATGTGGACGGCAATGTCCTGCCCTGCAGCTACTTCCCCCTGCCCGCCGGCAACCTCAAGGAGCAGTCCTTTAAGGATATCTGGGAAAACTCCAAGCTTTTCCAGGAGATGCGCGACTTCAAGGGCTATAAGGGCCGGTGCGGCAGTTGCGAGTACGTCAATGTTTGCGGCGGTTGCCGGGCCCGCGCCTACGCGGTCACCGGCGACTATCTGGCCGAGGAGCCCTTTTGCAGCTACATTCCCACTCGCCTGGAGAACAAGGGAAAAACACCTTAAAAAAGGAAGAAAGATGAACGACACTTTTCTGAAAGCCTGCCGGGGTGAAGCCACTGACTACACTCCCGTCTGGATGATGCGTCAGGCCGGGCGTTATCTCCCCGAATACCACTCGGTGCGCAGTCGTTTTACCTTTCTTGAGATGTGCAAAACCCCGGAGGCCGCCGCCGAGGTAACCATCCAGCCGGTGGACCTGATCGGGGTGGATGCCGCCATCCTCTTCTCCGACATTCTGGTGGTGCCCGAGGCCATGGGGTCCCCCCTGGAGTTCCATGAAAACCGGGGGCCGATCTTTCCCCAGCCGGTGCGGGACGAGGCCGCGGTAAACAAACTGATCGTCCCCGACCCGGAAGATAAGCTGGGTTACGTGATGGCCGCCATCCGCCTGCTGCGCAAGGAACTGGCCAACAAGGTGCCGCTGATCGGCTTCGCCGGCGCCCCCTTCACCATTGCCACCTACCTGATCGAGGGCGGTTCCAGCAAAAATTTCTTTCTCACCAAGAAGATGATGTACACCGAGCCGGCCCTCTATGCCCGCTTGCTGGACAAGATCACCGCCAGCACCATCTCCTATCTTAAGGCCCAGGTGGAAGCCGGAGCCCAGGCCCTGCAGCTCTTCGACTCCTGGGCCGGGGTGCTGGCTCCCCGCGATTTCGCCGAATTCGCCCACCCCTACGCCAAGCGGATCATCACCGCCCTTAAGGAGTCCGGGGTCACTGTCCCGCTGATCTATTTCGCCAACAACGGCGCCACCCTGCTTGACCAGAGCAAAACCGTGGGGGCCGATGTCCTGGGCCTGGACTGGCGGATCAATTTGGATGAGGCCGCCCGGATCGTCGGACCCGGCATCGCCCTCCAGGGCAACCTCGATCCCTGCGCCCTGCTGCTGCCCCAGGATAAGCTGGAGCAGCGGGTGGCCGCCATTCTCGAGCAGGGCAAGGCGGCCAGCGGCCATATCTTCAACCTGGGCCACGGCATTCTGCCCGAGATCCCCCCGGCCCAGGCCAAGCTCATGGTGGAAACCGTCCACCGGTTGAGCGCCAAAGGATAGGATTTCATGGCTATCCCCACCCCGGAAGATTGCCGGCTCCTGATGGAGCGCTACCGGATGCCGGAGCATATCAGGGCCCACTCCCTGCTGGTCGGTCGGGTGGCCGAGGCCCTGGCCGCCGCCCTGCTGGCCCGGGGAGAGCCGATCCGGGTCGAACTGGCCCTGGCCGGCGGCCTGCTCCATGATATCGCCAAGGCGCTCTGCCTGGAGGATGACTGCAACCACGCCCGGATGGGGCGGGAGATCTGCCGCCGCCACGGCTATGACGAGGTGGGGCCGCTGGTGGCCGAGCATGTCTTGCTCAGTTCGGGGGGCAACGGCCGCTGCAACGAGCGGGAGATCGTCTACTATGCCGACAAACGGGTCTGCCATGCCAGTATCGTGACCCTGGATGAACGACGCGACGATATCATCCGCCGTTACGCCCCGAGGGATGCCCGGCGGCAGGAACAGATCCGGCACAACTTTCAGATCTGCAAGCGCCTGGAGGAACGCCTGTTCGGCGGGCTGTCCCTGACGCCGTCAGATCTGGCCCAACTGGCGACCATAGCGGAGGAGATTTGAATGGCGGGAAAAAAGAGCGGGGTGGTGTTGCTCAACATGGGGGGGCCGGAGAGCCTGGATGATGTCGAGCCTTTCCTGCTCAACCTGTTCAGCGACCGGGAGATTATCCGCCTGGGACCCTTTCCCTTTCTGCAGAAGTTTATCGCCCGCAAGATCGTCAAAAACCGGGCGCCCAAAAGCCGGGCCGCCTACCAACTGATCGGCGGCGGTTCACCGCTGGCCCGAATTTCCGCCGAGCAGGGCCAGGCCTTGGCCGCCCGTCTGGCCGGGGAGGGTGACTTCATGGTCCGTTGCGCCATGCGCTACTGGCACCCCCTGGCCGAGGAGGCCCTGGCCGAATTTCAGCGGGCCGGGGTGCGCGACCTGCTGGCCCTGCCCCTCTATCCCCACTACTCCCGGGCCACCAGCGGCTCATCGTTTAATGATCTGCGCCGGGCTCTGGCCGCCACCGATTACAAATTTTCCTGCCGGGAGATAGCCGCCTGGCCTGACCAGCCCGCCTACGCCGCCGCCCTGGCCGCCACCATCAAGGAGGGGGCCGCCGCCTTCGGCGACGATCCGTTTACCCTGGTTTACAGCGCCCATAGTCTGCCGGTGAGCTTCATCGAGGACGGCGACCCCTACCTGGATCATATCAAGCGCACCATCGCCGCCGTCGAACCGCTGCTCGGCTTCGGCGGCCGGCTCTGCTTCCAGAGCCGCAGCGGCCCGGTCCGCTGGCTGGCCCCCTCCACCCCGGAAATGCTCGACGAACTGGCCGCTAGTGGGGTCAAAAACGTCCTGATGGTGCCGATCAGCTTTGTCTCGGATCATGTGGAGACCCTCTACGAGATCGACATCCAGTACCGTGATCTGGCCCACGACCTCGGCATCCGCCTGGTCCGCTCCCCGGCCCTCAACACCCATCCCCGCCTGATTGAAGCCCTGGCCGAACTGGTGCTGAGCCACGCCCGCTAGGGCGTGGTGAAACGGCGCATCCGGATATTGATCAAGATCCCGATTCCGGCCAGGGTGGTGAGCAGCGAAGAACCGCCGTAGCTGAAGAGCGGCATCGGCATCCCCACCACCGGCAGCAGCCCCAAAACCATCCCCAGATTGATAAAGGCCTGCCAGAAAAGGAGGGAAACGACACCGAAGGCCAGCAGAACCCCAAACTTGTCCCGGGCGGAAAGGGCGATATTGAGCCCCCAAAGAACGATGAAAAAGTAGCAGGCCAGGAAGAAGAGCGAGCCGATAAAACCCCACTCCTCGGCCCAGACCGAGAAGGCGAAGTCGGTATGGCGCTCGGGCAGAAAATCCAGCTGGGCCTGGGTTCCCTGCATATAACCCTTGCCAAAGGTGGCTCCGCTGCCCACCGCGATTTTGGACTGGGTGATATGGTAGCCGCTGCCCAAAGGGTCACTTTCGGGGCTCAGAAAGGTCATAATCCGCTGACGCTGGTAGGGCTTGAGATAAAATTGCCAGACCAGGGGCAAAAACGAAACACCGATGCCGGCCAGCACCCCCAGGGTGGACCACTTGAGTTTGACGAACAGGGTCATCGACACAAAGATGAAGACCAGCATCAAGGCGGTCCCCAGGTCGGGCTGCTTGAGAATCATCAGTACCGGCACGGCGGTCAGCCCCATGGGCAGCAGCAGCTCCTTTAAGGTAAACCCCTTGCCGGTGTCCTTGCGGTAGTAGTAACTGGCCAGGGTGATCACCAGCAGCAACTTGGCCGGCTCCGAGGGCTGGAGACGGAAAAAACCCAGGTTGATCCAGCGCTGGGATCCGGCCACCTCCCCCCCCACCAGCAGGACCAGCAGCAGCAGGATGAGCATTATCCCGTAGAGGGGGTAGTTCCACTTGATCAGGATCTTGTAGTCCACCAGGACAATCAGGAAGATCAACCCGAAACCGGCCAGGAAATAGTAGACCTGCTTGATAAAGACCGTGGAGCCGTACCCCCGGCTCAGGTGGGTGGCGCTATAAAGGTTGAGCAACCCCAGCAGGGCCACCACCAGAACCGCGGCGACCATCACCCAGTCGAAATTCTGCACCAAACGGCGATCAAAACGTATCATGGCGATCCACTTCCTCCCGGGGAGGGGGCCGCGTCCCCCTCTTGCTTCTGAGCCGCCTGGCGAAAATAGGCTTCCAGGACGGTTTTGGCCATGGGGGCGGCCACCAGGCCGCCCCCGCCGCCATGCTCCACCAGCACGGTCACCACCACTTCCGGTTTATCCGCCGGGGCATAGGCGGTGAACCAGGCGTGATCGCGAAACTGGTAGGGGATCTCGTCATCGTCCTCCAGATGTTCGAAATGGGACAAACGTACCACTTGGGCGGTGCCGGTTTTCCCCGCCACCCTGATATCCTCGATCCGGGCGCTCCGGCCGGTGGCTCGCTCGCCGGCCACCGCCGCCTCCATGGCTTCCTGCAGCAGGCTCCAGGTTCGCTTCTTGACCGTGCTGGTATCGCTCTCCAGCTCGGGCGCGAACTCCTGGATAACGTTGCCTTCGGGATCGCGGATGGCGGCGATCAACTTGGGCCGATAGAGCCGGCCGCCGGTGGCCACGGCGGCGGTCATCCGGGCAACCTGCAAGGGGGTGACCAGATTGAACCCCTGGCCGATGGCCAGGGAGAGGGTTTCGCCATCCTGCCAGGGCTCCCGGTGGCGCTGAAGCTTCCAGGCGGCGGTGGGCACCAGGCCCTCCTTTTCGTGTTCCAGCACAATTCCGGTTTTGCTCCCCAGCCCCAGGATCCGGGCGTAACGGGCTAGGGTATCCACTCCCAACCGCTGACCCAACTGGTAGAAATAGACGTCACAGGAGACGGTCATCGCCTGCTTGAGATTGACATGACCATGACCATTGCGGTTCCAGCAGTGGTAACGACGGCCGCCAAAAACAATACTGCCCGAACAGTAATAGGTAGTCTCGGGCGTGATCACCCCTTCTTCCAGGCCGGCCAGGGCGGTGATGATCTTGTAGATCGAGCCGGGGGCGTACTGGCCCTGCACCGGCTTGTTCAACAAGGGGGCGCGCTGGTCGTCGAGGAGGCCGCGCCAGACCGGCAGCGGAATCCGGTCAACAAACTGGTCCAGGGGCAGGTGGGGGGCGCTGGCCAGGGCCAGCAGGCGACCGGAATCCACCTCCATCACCACCACCGCCCCCGCCTGACCCTCAAGGGTCTTTTCCGCCACTTGCTGAATCTCCACATCCAGGGTGAGCTGAATATCGTTGCCGGGCAGGGGCTCCTGAACCTGCAACTGCTTCTGGGCGAAACCGCGAACATCCACCTCCACGTAACTGCGGCCCTTCTCTCCTCGCAGGTAGGGCTCAAACAGCTTTTCGATCCCCATCTTGCCGATGAGATCCCCGGAGCGGTAACCTTCCCCCGGCCGCTCCGCCAACTCCTGGCGGTTGATCTCGCCCAGATAGCCCACCAGATGGGAGGCCATATTGCCGTAAAGGTAGTCCCGGCTGGGCTGAACCTCGATCTGAACTCCGGGCAGATTGAAACTGTTGTTTTCGATCCGGACCAGGGTTCGCCAGTCGATATCCTCCTTGAGGCGGGTGGGGATGAAGCGGGGCTGTTCGGCCCCGGCCCGAATGCGATCCAGCAGTTCGGAAATATCCAGGTCGAGAATCCGGGCCAGTCGCTTAATCACCTCGTCGGGGTGGGGCGCGTCCTCGCGGATCCAGATCACGTTGAAGCGGGGCCGGTTGGTGACTATGATCTCCCCGTGGCGGTCCAGGAGATTGCCCCGGGGAGCGGCCAGCTGCTGGACCCGGATCCGGTTGCTCTCGGAAAGCTGCATATATTCGCCGCCCTGCTGGATCTGGAGGTACCAAAGCCGCAAGAGCAGGATGGCCACGGCGCAAAGTACCACCACCGTGGCGATGTCGGTCCGTTTTTTGAGCATTTTCAGCTCGGCCGGATCCATTTTGTTGATGTTGCCCAAGGGGCGCAGCATGGCTCAGACCCTGTTGAAACGGTTGGCGGGACGCCGTTTGAAAACAAAGAGGGAGAGCGGCGGTTTGTTCTCCAGCAGATCCTGCAGCCACTGACAACAGTGAAAAAAGGGCAGGCAGGCAACGCCCAGGATAACAATGTGCTGCAACAGCTGCGGCCAGGCCCAGTAGGTCTCGTTTTCCGGAGAGAGGAGGGAAACCAGCAGGTGGACGCAAGCGGCAAACCCGAGGAAGCCGACCATCACCAATGGCACCTGGTGAACCGAATCCTTCAGGGCCAGGTTGCGGGAGATCGCCTTAATCACCGAAAAGAGCAACAGGTAGGCCAGGGGATAGACCCCCAGGTGAACCCCGGAGAAGATATCCAGCATCATGCCCAGCAGCAGGGTCAGCACCAGACCGCGGAAGGTGCCCAGCTGCAGGGCGACAAAAACCAGCAAAAGAAAAAGCAGGTCCGGTTGGCCGATCCAGGCCGGGAAACGGTGAAACATGGTGGTCTGCAGAACCAGAAAGATGATGCCGATGCCAAAAAAAACCAAAGACTTCATGGCGGCGGCTATTCCGTAAGAGGAGATTTTTTCATAATGATGATCAGATGTTCAAGCCGGGAGAAGTCGGCGGCCGGCTCCACCATGATACTTTGAAACATCCCCCTTGGCGAGCGGACCACCTCTGCCACCCGACCCACCGGCAAACCCTGGGGGAAGACCCCACCCAGACCCGAGGTGATGATATGATCCCCCTTCTCCACGTCGGAGTTGCGCAGCACATAGTGGAGAACGAACTCGTTACCGTCCCCCTTGATGATCCCCTGGACCCGGTTTTTCTGGATAATAACATCCACGGCACTATTGGGATCGTTGGCCAGAAGTATTTTGGCATAGTTGGGCGAGGTGTTGATCACCTGGCCGACGATGCCTTCCACGGTGACCGCCGGCATGCCGCGCTCCACCCCGTCACTGCTGCCGCGGTCGATGGTAAGGGTCTTGAACCATAGAGAAGGATCGCGCCCGATGACCCGGGCGGTAATGGTGGGATCGGGCAGCGACTCCTTCAGCCCGAGCAGTTTCTGCAAACGAACGTTGGTGGCCACCGCCTCCCGGTATTGGGTGGTGGCGGCCTGGTAGTGGCGCAGCTCCTCGCGCAGCCGCCGGTTCTCGTCCCGGACCCCGATCAGTTCGCGGTAGTCGGTCCAGATGCCGGCGAAGTAGCCGCCGACTCCGGTGCCGACCGCCTGTACCGCCCCAACCACTTCCAGGCCCAGACGATGTACCAGGTTGAACTCCCGGCGCCCCAGGGAGGAGACGATGACGATGAGAACCAGAACGAAAACAACGCCGAACAACAGCAAAGTGCGAGCCTGACGGGCACTTTTTCCTCTTTTTCTCATGGGGCGGATCGGCTGCCAGGTTTAAACATTGCTTCGGTCAACTCAGGCGGTCAAAACATCCTTGAGGACATCGATATTCTCCAGGGCCTTGCCGGAGCCCAGCACCACCGAGGAAAGGGGATCCTCGGCGATGATTACCGGCACTCCGGTCTCTTCGCGCAACCGGCGGTCCAGATTGCGGAGCAGGGCCCCGCCGCCGGTGAGCACGATCCCCTGGTCGACGATATCGGCGGCCAGTTCCGGGGGGGTCAACTCCAGGGCCATCTTGACCGCCTCAACAATGGCATCAACCTGCTCGGTGATCGCCTGCCTGATCTCGTCGGAGGTGATCACCAGGGTTTTGGGCACCCCGGAAACCAGATCCCGGCCCTTGACCTCCATGCTTTCGTAGGGCTCTTCCGGCATCACGTTGGCGATGGTGGTCTTGATCACCTCGGCGGTGTGCTCGCCAATGGCCAAGTTGTGCTTGCGCTTAATGTAGTGGAGGATCGATTCATCCATCTTGTCACCGGCCACTCGCACCGAGCTGGCGTAAACCACCCCGGCTAAAGAGATCACCGCCACCTCGGTGGTGCCGCCGCCGATATCCACCACCATGTTGGCGGTGGGCTCGGTGATGGGCAGGCCGGCCCCGATGGCGGCGGCCATCGGCTCTTCGATCAGGTATACCTCACGGGCCCCGGCCGATTCGGCCGACTCCTTCACCGCCCGCTTCTCCACCTGGGTGATGCCGGAAGGAACGCTGATGATGATCCGGGGATGCACCAGGGTACGGCGGTTGTGGACCTTATTGATGAAGTAGCGCAACATCGCCTCGGTGACTTCGAAGTCGGCGATGACGCCATCCTTGATCGGCCGAATGGCGGCGATGTTGCCGGGGGTACGACCCAGCATCATCTTGGCCTCCTTGCCCACGGCCAGAACCTTGTTGGTGCGGGCATCCTTGCGGACCGCCACCACCGACGGCTCTCGCAACACGGTCCCTTTACCTTTAACAAAAACCAGGGTGTTGGCCGTGCCCAGATCGATAGCCAAATCATTGGAGAGAAAACCGAACAGCGAATCAAGGAACATGGTGGTCCTCTATGGTGATGGTTGTCTGGAGAGCCAAACGCTTAACAAGTCTTAACATATCAAAAGCATGCAAAACAGGGTGAGTCTAGCAGAGTCTCTTGAGCCTGGCAACTAAAATGACGGGACTTTCCCGCGAAAAAAACTTGACAGGCCAAGCCGGGTCGTGGTAAACGGGGGGCCGTCCACGTGGGGCTATAGCTCAGCTGGGAGAGCGCTTGAATGGCATTCAAGAGGTCAGCGGTTCGATCCCGCTTAGCTCCACCACTTTTTAAATCCGAACCCCTTTTCTTCCACTTATCAGCTGGTTCCGTCGGGGAGGGCCTGACCGGTTTTTCTCGAGACCAGGGGCCTCTGCCGCCGTCAGTCGAATTGGCCTTCTTCCGAAAGCGGCGGGGGCTTTCTTTCTTCTCCCCCTCTTTGCCAGCCCCTGGAGTTCGACCATGACCATTCCCGCCAAAAACCAGACCACGGCCGGTGAGCCCCGCGAGCGCCCGGTGGGAGATGAAGCGATCCTCAAGGTGACCAAGGAGATCGTGATCAAGTTCATCGAGGTCGGTCGCCTCTCCCCCGCCAACTTTACCGAAACCTTCAACGAAATCCACCGCACGGTGCGCGATGCCGTCCGCCCCTGAGTCGCAGTCCCGCCCGACCAGCCCGCTGGATCCCGCCCTGAACCGCCCGCCGGCCCAAGTCCGGCATGTTCACCTGATGGGGATCGGCGGTACCGGCATGGCCGCCCTGGCCGGGATGCTGCAGAGCGCCGGAATGCGGGTCAGCGGCTCCGACCAGCGGGTTTATCCACCGATGAGCGACTATCTGGCCGAGACGGGCATCGAGGTGATGGAGGGCTACCGACCGGAAAATCTGGCCGTCCGCCCCGACCTGGTAATTGTCGGCAACGTGATCCGGGCGATCAACCCCGAGGCCCTGGCCTTGGCCGATCTCAAAATTCCCTACCTCTCCTTCCCCCAAGCCCTCAGCCACTATTTTCTCAAGGAGAAACGATCCCTGGTGGTGGCGGGAACCCACGGCAAAACCACCACCGCCTCCCTGCTGGCCACCATGCTCCATCACGCTGGCCTGGAGCCGGGCTTCATGATCGGCGGCATCGTCCAGGCCTTCGGCCGCGGAGCCCGGGCGGCAAAAGGCCCTTTCTTTGTCAGCGAGGGTGACGAATACGACACCGCCTTTTTCGACAAAGGCCCGAAATTCCTGCACTATCGACCCGAACTCTGCATCATCACCAGCATCGAGTTCGATCACGCCGACATCTACGCCGACCTGGCGGCGGTTAAGGCAGCCTTTGCCCGTCTGGTGGCGATCATGCCGCCCCACGGCGCCCTGGTCGCCTGTCTCGACGACCCGGAGAGCGCCGAAATTTGCCGCCGGGCCCCTTGCCCGGTGCTGGGCTACGGCGAAAAGCGGCATCTGCCCTGGCGGCTGCGGGAAATTGAGATCCAACCCACCGGAACCACCTTTACGGTGGAGAAGGAGGGGCGCGATTTTGGCCGCTTCCGCAGCCCGATGCCCGGTCGACACAACGCCTTGAACGCCCTGGCGGTGATCGCCCTGCTGGATCAGCTGGGAGTTGCCCCGGCGGCCATCGCCGCCGGCCTGGCCTCCTTCACCGGCGTGCGCCGGCGCCAAGAGGTTCGGGGGGAGGTGGGCGGGGTGACGGTGATCGATGATTTCGCCCACCACCCCACGGCGGTGCGGGAAACCCTCAACGCCCTGCGGGCCGCCTACCCCGACCGCCGCCTGCTGGTGGTATTCGAGCCCCGCACCAACTCCAGCCGCCGCCGGGTCTTTCAGGAGGCCTACGTCCCGGCCTTTGCCGCCGCCGACCGGGTTTTGCTCCGGGTACCGGAGGGACTGGAACAGATCCCCGAGGCGGAAAGGTTCTCGGTGCAACAACTGGCCGCCGACCTTGAGGCCCGGGGCCAGCAAGCCCGGGCTTTCCCCACCACCGACCATATCCTCGCCGAGTTGGCCGCCACCACCCGCCCCGGCGACCTGGTCGCCATCCTCTCCAACGGGGGCTTCGACGATATCCATCGCCGGCTCCTGCAACGCCTGGCCGCCCCCCTCGGGCAATAACGTTTTTCCCTTGCGCTTTCCCGCCCACTGTGCTGATAATCGGGGAGATGTTCGCTACCTTGAAAAATGTTTTTTATGAATAGCTATTCATTTTTTGCTTGACCTTGGCCCGGAGCAGGACTAAAGAACAGCTTAAGTTTTTTCTTCCTGAGCAGTTCGGGGGAACAGAGAGGAGGAAAGAGTGGAACAGGAATATCTGATAGATCTCTTGTACGTGGTGGCCTTTCTCTTCGGCGGCATGGCCATGGCCGGCGGGCCGGTCATCATCTCCAAGCTGCTGGCCCCCAGAACCCTGCAACCCCAGACCAGGTCCATCTACGAGTGCGGCATGCCGCCCATTGGGGAGGCCTGGATCCGCTTCGGGGTCGTTTATTATCTCTACGCCCTGATCTTTCTCGCCTTTGCCGTTGATATCCTCTTTCTGCTGCCGGTGGCTTTGATCTACGCCGGAGAAACAATCCTCGGCTCAAATTTGCTGGATTTCATCGTTATTTTCCTCTTCATCGATACTCTGGCGCTGGCCGTGGTCTATGCCTGGAAAAAGGGAGTGTTTAAGTGGGAACGGAAAATTTACAGCACCCACCAGTAGTCCATTTCGCGACCCTGGACAAACTGCTCAACCTGGGACGGGCCAACTCGCTGTGGCCCCTGACCTTCGGTCTGGCCTGCTGCGCCATCGAGATGATGGCCACCGGAGCCTCGCGGTTTGACCTGGACCGTTTCGGGATCGGGGTTTTTCGCCCCGCCCCCAAGCAGGCGGACGTCATGATCGTGGCCGGCACCATCAGCAAGAAGATGGCCCCGGCCATTGTCACCCTCTACGAGCAGATGCCCCATCCCAAGTGGGTGATCGCCATGGGCAACTGCGCCATCTCCGGCGGACCATTCAAGTTTGAAGGCCAGTACGGGATCGTCGAGGGCGCGGACAAGATTCTGCCGGTGGATATCTATATCCCCGGCTGCCCGCCCCGACCCGAGGCCCTGATCGAAGGTTTGCTCCTGCTGGAGGAGAAGCTGACCGGCAGCCGGCGCTGGCCGAGGGTTGAACCGCAATGAAAAGCACAGCCGTCAAACAAGCCTTGAGTTCTTTGGCCCTGCGAGTTGAGGAGTGTGATTACGCTGCCCGGGGCTACCATCTCAACGTAACCATCCCCCCCGAACAGGTGGTGGCGGCGGCGGAGATTCTCGACCGGGAGAATTTTTTCCTGGAAGCGGTCACCGGCGTCGACTGGCTGGGAGAGCAGGAAGCTTTGGCCAAAGAGGCGGCGAAGGCCGCGGCGGCGGCCAAGAAGGCGGCGGCCGAAGCCGCCAAGAAAGCGGCGGAAAGCGGTGAGCCTCCCCCCGAACAGCCCGTTGCGCCCGCCGCGACTCCGGCCGAGCCGGTGGAGGACAGCTTCGAGGTGGTTTATGACTTCAACCACTATCCCCAACTCTGCCGCGTGGTGATCCGTACCCGGGTTCCCCGTCATACCCCGCAACTGCCGACAATTTCCCAGGTTTACCCCGGCGCCAACTGGCACGAACGGGAGACCCACGACTTCTTCGGTATTGTCTTTGAAGGGCATCCCGACCTTTCACCCTTCCTGTTACCCGAGGATGCCGATTTTCACCCCCTACGCAAGGATTACCAGCCATGAGACCCTTGGCCGCCGATCCCGCCCACGAAACTTTCATCCTCAACGTGGGGCCACAGCATCCCGCCACCCACGGGGCCCTGCGGGTCAAGTTGACCATGGACGGGGAGTATATTGTCGAGGCTGAACCGGTCTTGGGCTATATCCACCGGATGCACGAAAAGATGGGGGAGAATCGCTCCTATCCCCAATTCATGCCCAACACCGGCCGGCTGGATTACCTCTCCGCTCTCTGCTACAACCACGGCTACGCCGGGGTGGTGGAGAGAGCCGCCGGAATTGAGGTTCCGGAGCGGGCCGAATATATTCGGGTGGTCACCGTCGAGCTGAACCGGATCTCCAGCCATCTTCTCTGGCTGGGCGCCTTCGTCCTCGATCTGGGCGGCTTTACCCCCCTGCTTTACGTGATGGATGATCGTGAACAGATCCTTGACCTGCTGGAGTCGGTGACCGGCTCCCGTCTCACCTACTGCTATTTTCGCTTCGGCGGGGTTTACAACGATATCGACGACGACTTCATCGTTGGAGCCCGCAACTTCGTCAAGCGGATGCGGGAAAAGCTGCCCATGTACCACAATCTGGTCAGCAAAAATATTATTCTCCGCCAGCGACTGGAGGGGATCGGAGTGATCAGCCCGGAGATGTGCCGCAAATACGGAGCCACCGGCCCGGTGGCCCGGGGCTCGGGGATCGCTTACGATGTGCGCAAACAGGAACCCTACTCGGTTTATTCGGAGCTGAATTTCGATATCCCGGTTTATGAGCAGGGAGACTCCATGGCCCGCTATCTGGTGCGCCTGGACGAGATCGAGCAAAGCCTGCGGATTGTCGAGCAGGGCCTGGACAAGATGCCGGAGGGGCCGGTGATGGCCGCCAAGGTACCCAAGGCCGTCAAGCCCCCCAAGGGGGATTATTATTTCGCGGCGGAAGCAGCCCGAGGGGCATTCGGGGTCCGCCTGGTCAGCGACGGCACCACCACCCCCTACCGGCTGAAGCTGCGTTCCCCCTCCTTTTCCAACGTCAGCCTGTTTGGCGAGGCGGCCCGTGGTCTGCTGCTGGCCGACGCCCTGGCCCTTTTTGGCAGCCTTGACCTGGTAATTCCGGAGATCGACCGATAGGAGCCTTGTTGAAATGAGCGGATATCCTGAAATATTCCGGGTTCTGGCCTACATCGTCGGCACCTTGGCCTTTGTCGGCCTCAATGCTGCCTTTCTGGTCTGGCTGGAGCGGAAGGTGGCCGGACATATCCAACGGCGGATCGGCCCCAAGGAGGTGGGGCCCTTTGGCATTATCCAGTCCCTGGCCGACGGCATCAAGCTGATGAGCAAACAGCTGGTGGTGCCGGAGCGAGCTGACGGCCTGCTTTACCGCCTGGCTCCGCTGATGACCATGACCACCGCGATCATGGTCTTCGTCACCATTCCCTTCGGCCCTGCCCTGGTGGCCCGCGATCTTAATCTCGGCATGCTGGTGATCTTCGCCTTCGCCTCGGTCAACGTACTGGCCCTGCTGCTGGCGGGCTGGGGCTCCAACAACAAATATTCGGTGATCTCCGCCACCCGCGCCGTCTCCCAGAACGTGGCCTATGAGGTGCCGATGCTGATCACGGTGGCAACGATGGTGATGATCGTCGGTACCATGAACCTCAACGAGATCGTCGGCCAGCAGGGCAATCTCCTGCAGTGGAAAATTTTCCCCTGGAACGGGAGTGTAATGCTGCCGGTGGCCTTCTTGATTTTCTTTATTTGCGCCCTGGCCGAAACCAACCGGGCTCCCTTCGATCTGGGTGAAGCCGAGAGCGAGCTGGTGGCCGGTTTTCATACCGAATATGGCGGCATGGGTTTCGGCCTCTTCTTCCTGGGCGAGTACGCCTATGTTTTTGTCGGCTGCGCTTTAACCAGCATTTTTTTTCTCGGCGGATGGCAATGCCCGTTGGGCTGGGCTCCGGGAGTTCACTGGTTGCTGATCAAAACTTATCTGCTGGTGTTCGTGGTCATGTGGATCCGCTGGACCTTTCCCCGAACCACCATCTATGGCCTGTTGAATCTTTCCTGGAAGGTGCTGGTGCCTTTTGCCCTGGTCAACCTGATCGTCACCGCAGCCCTTTTGAAGGTGTTCTAGATGAGCGGTTATTTCCAAGAGCTTTATGAAGGCGGCAAGAGTCTGCTGGTAGGCATGGGGATCACCTTTAAGTACATGCTGCAGCCGGTGGTTACCATGCAGTATCCCCGCCAGAGCGTGAAGATGACCCCACGCTACCGCGGTCATATCGAGCTGGTGGCCGATGAGAAGGGCAACAACAAATGCATCGTCTGCGGCATGTGCCAGCGCAACTGCCCCTCGGGCTGCATCTCCCTGGCCGGAAAGAAGCCGGAAGGGGGCAAGAAGAAGGTGTTGACCCAGTACCAGCTTGATTTCACGACCTGCAGCCTCTGCGGCTCCTGTGTCGAGGGTTGCCCCACCGGTGCCCTCGATTTTTCCAAAGAATACAATCTGGCCGGGCTGACCCGCCAGGAGTATATTTTTGACCTGCTAAAACGTTTCGAGGAACGAAAGCGATGACCCCATTACTTTCGGTGGAGGGGCTGGCCGGAGTGGTTTTTCTCGGCTTTGTCCTGATCATCATCCTGGGCGCCCTGGTCGCCACCCACGCCGCCACCCTGATCCGGGCCGTCACCGGACTGGCCCTCTGTCTGGTGGGGGTCGCGGGAGTGTACTACTTCCTCGGCAGCCCCTTTCTGGCCCTGATGCAACTTTTGATTTACGCCGGGGCGGTTTGTGTCGCCATCGTCTTCGCGGTGATGCTGGCCGAACCCCAAGGGGTTAAAAAGTTCAAAAGGATGCACCCCTTGGCCGGTCCGGGGGCTGTTGCCGCTGGAACCCTGATGGCCTGGGGTCTGGCGGCCCTGGCTTTCAAAACCTCCTGGCCGAAAGCGGCGACAAGGCTCAACACCGGCGCCCTGGATGATGTGGGCCGCTCGATGATGACCACCTTCGTGGTCAGCTTCGAGCTGATCTCCCTGATTCTGCTGGTGGCGATCATCGGCACCCTGGTGCTGGGTCGCCGGGGAAGGAGCAAGGCGTAGCGATGGATATTCTCAACCTTTATAACGAGTTGCAGGCCTACCTGCTGATCGCCGCCCTGCTCTTCGGCTTCGGGCTCTACGGGATCATTAAAAACCGCAGCCTGATCGGGATACTGATCTCGGCCGAACTGGTCCTCTGCGCCGCTTCGGTCAACTTTATGGCCTTCAACCGTTTTCTGGCCCCGGACCCGGTGGTGGGACAGATCTTTGCCCTCTTTATCATGGGGCTGGCGGCGGCGGAAGCGGCGATCATTCTGAGTATTGTCATCGCCGTTTACCGCAACTACAAGTCAATCGACCCCGAAGAACCGGTGGAACTGGCAGGCTGACGAGGAACTACGCCCAATGGAACCGATTGTATCAATAAAACCGCTGCTGGCCCTGCTGGCCGCCCTCACCGGCGCCATTCTGGTAATGCTTTCCGGTCGCAACCCCAACATCCGGGAAACCTGGTCGACGGTGGCCGCCGTGGTGATGTTCACGATCATCGCCTCCATGGCCCCACTGATTCTGGCCGGCAAAACAATTGTTTACCCGATATTCCAGATCCTGCCCGGGATATCGGTAACCCTGCGGGTGGATGCCTTCTCGATGATCTTCGCGGTGGCCGCCTCGTTCCTTTGGATCCTGGCGGTCTCCTATTCGGCCGGCTACATGCGCGGCCTGCATGAACACGCCCAGACCCGCTTCAACGCCTGTTTCGCCCTGGCCCTTTTCGGCGCCATGGGGGTGGCCTTCTCCGACAATCTTTTCACCCTCTACCTCTTCTATGAGATCGTCAGCATCGGGACCTATCCCTTGGTCGCCCACCACCAGGACCAGGAGGGCTACGACGGGGCCAAGAAGTATATTGTTTACCTGACCACCACCGCCAAGGGGCTGGTGCTGCCGGCGATGATCCTGATCTATCTGCTCACCGGCACCCTGGACTTCGCCGACAACGTCTCTACCGGTATCCTGCCCGAGGGGGCCAGTAGCGTCATGGTGACGGTGCTCTACTTCTTCTGCATCCTGGGTTTCGCCAAAAACGGGGTGATGCCGTTCCACGGCTGGTTGCCCGGCGCCATGGTGGCTCCCACTCCGGTCTCCGCCCTGCTCCACGCGGTGGCGGTGGTCAAGGTGGGGGTTTTCTGCACCACCCGGGTAATGCTCTACGTGTTCGGTGTAGATCTGATGGATGATCTCAATTTGGGGATCATCACCGCCTACTTTGTCTCCTTCACCATCCTGATGGCCTCGATTATCGCCCTGAGCAAGGACAACCTCAAGGCCCGGCTGGCCTACTCCACCGTCAGTCAACTGAGCTACATCATCCTGGGGGTGGCCCTGCTGACCCCGGCGGCGGTGGAGGGGGGGCTGATCCATATCACCAACCACGCCTTTGCCAAGATCACCCTCTTCTTCTGTGCCGGGGCGATCTACGTGGCCACCCACAAGAAAAATATCTCCGAGATGGGGGGACTGGGGCGGGTGATGCCCTTTACCTTCGGGGCCTTTGCCATCGCCTCCCTGTCGATGATCGGGGCCCCGCCGGTGGGAGGCTTCATTACCAAATGGTATCTGCTGGTCGGCTCGATGGACGCCGGCCAGATCGGGATCATCCTGGTACTGCTCAGTTCCACCCTGCTCAACGTGGGCTATTTTGCCCCCATCACCTACAAGGCCTTTTTCGGTAAACCCCCGGCCGGGGAAGTTCGCACCGGCGGGATCAAGGAGGCGCCCTTGACCATGGTGATTCCCATCGTGATCGCGGCGACCATTTCCGTGCTGATCGGTATCTACCCCGAGTTCATGATGCAGTTTGTCAAGCTGGTGACCGGGACCATAATGTGAGGCTGCCATGATCGTCGACTTCATCGATACCCTGCGCCGGCATCTGCCGCTGCTCGCCAAGCTGGGACTGGCCCTGCTGGCCCTGTTGCTGCTCTGGGACGTCCTGCTGCTGGACAAGAGTTATGCCCACAGCGCGGCGGAAAAGCTGCCCGGCTTCTGGTCGATGTTCGGCCTGGGGGCGGCTCTGGTAATCATTGTCGTGGCTAAAATCATCGGCGGGATGCTGCAAACCGACGAGGACTACTATGATAAGTAACATCTGGCTGCATCCAGCCCTGATCCTGATCATCGGTGCCTGCTTCGTCCCCTTTTTCCGGGGAGCCCTGCGGGTTCCCTTCCTGCTGGCCGTACCCCTCGCCGCCTTCGGCGCCGTCCTCTCCATGGGCCACGGCAGTTTCGGCGTGGTGCCCTTTGCCGACTGGCAACTGGTCTTCGGCCGGGTGGACGGCCTGAGCCTGATCTTTGCCTACATCATGAGCCTGATGTGCATCATCGGCACCCTCTACGCTCTTCATGTCCGCGACCCTTACCAGCACATGGCCGCCTGGTTCTACGTGGCCGGCTCTCTGGGGGTGATCTTCGCCGGGGATTTTCTGGTCCTGTTTCTCTTCTGGGAGGTGATGGCCTTCGCCTCGGTCTTCCTGGTCTGGTTCCGGGGCCGGGCCCAGTCGCTGGCCACCGGCTACCGCTATCTGCTGGTCCATACCGCCGGCGGCCTGGCCCTGCTGGCCGGGATCATCCTCCACTACCACGCCAGCGGCAGCCTGGCCTTCGAGTTGCTGACCGTCGGTGAACCCACCATGGCCACCTGGCTGATCCTGATCGGCTTTTTGCTCAACGCCGCCGCGGTGCCGATGCACTCCTGGCTGCCCGACGCCTACGGCGAGGCCTCGGTGGTCGGCGCGGTCTTCATGTGCGCCTTCACCACCAAGACCGCGGTTTACGCCCTGGCCCGGGGTTTTGCCGGCCTGGAGATCCTGATCTACCTGGGGGTGATCATGGCGGTGGTGGGGGTGATCTACGCCATCCTGGAAAACGACGCCCGCCGGCTGCTGGCCTACAGTATCATCAGTCAGGTGGGCTATATGGTGGCGGCGGTGGGGATCGGCACCACCATCGCGATCAACGGGGCCTCGGCCCATGCCTTTGCCCATATCCTCTACAAGGGGTTGCTCTTCATGGGGGTGGGTTCGGTGCTGCACATGACCGGCCAGAGCAAGTTCACCGCCCTGGGGGGGCTCTACAAGAAGATGCCCCGCACCCTGATCTTCACCCTGGTGGGTTGCGCCTCGATCGCCGCCATGCCGCTCTTCTCGGGCTTTGTCAGCAAGTCGATGATCATTGCCGCCGGCTTTGACGCCCACCTCTACGGGGCCACCTTCATCCTGCTGGCGGCCTCGGCCGGGACCTTCCTCTACAACGGGCTCAAGATGCCCTATCTGATCTGGTTCGGCGAGTCCCGCTGCAGCCAGGAGACCTGGGACAGGGCCGGCGATCCACCCTGGCACATGCAGTTGGCCATGGGGTTGGGGGCCTTCTTCTGCATCCTGGTGGGGGTTTACTATCCCTATCTCTACGCCATGCTCCCCTTTCCCGAAGCGGCGGCAGCCTTCCAGCCCTACAAGACCTACCAGCTGGCTGAAAGTCTCCAGCTCCTGGCCTTCACCGCCCTGGCCTTCTACTTTGTCCGCGGCCTGCTCAAACCCAAGCCCACCATCACCTTGGATCTGGACTGGTTCTATCGCAAGGTTGGGCGCGCCTTCCTCTGGCTGGCCCGTAAACCCCTCCAAGGTGCCGACGCGGCGGTTAACAACGCCTACAGCACTTGGGGGCTTAACCCCTTGATGACCATCTCCCGTTTCTGGTCGTGGTTTGACTGGCACGCCATCGACGGAGTGGTGGACGGCATCGCTCGGGGCGTGCGCGGAGTCGGCGATCAGGTCCGGCACATGCAGGCGGCCCGGTTGCAGGTCAATATTTTTTACACCGTATCCATCGTGGCAGTGCTGCTGATCCTTTACCTCTTCTCGAACTGACCGAGGTTTTAGCCTTATGGATTTTCTGCTTATAAATCAAGGGTTTCCATATCTGAGCACCCTGGTCTTTCTGCCGCTGCTCGGTGCGTTGCTGCTACTGGCGATGCCGGGAGACAATGCCTGCCGCAGCTGGTCTCTGATCGTTACGGTTCTCACCGCGCTGATCTCTCTGCCGCTCTTTTTTCTCTTTGACAGCTCCACCCATCTCTACCAGTTCGGGGAGCATCGTTCCTGGATCACGGCCTGGAATATCAACTACACCCTGGGGGTGGACGGGATCAGCCTGCTGCTGGTGCTGATGACTACCCTGATCATGCCGCTGTGCGTGCTGGGTTCCTGGCGCTATATCCAGAAGCGGGTCAAGGAATTCATGTTCTGCCTGCTGCTGATGGAGACCGCCATGCTGGGGGTTTTCATGGCCCTGGACATCGTGCTCTTCTACATTTTCTGGGAAGCGATGCTGATTCCCATGTACCTGCTGATCGCGGTTTGGGGCGGTCCGCGCAAGATGTACGCCTCAATCAAGTTTTTCCTTTACACCCTGGCCGGCTCGGTGATGCTGCTGGTGGCGATCATCGCCCTCTTCCTCACCTCCGAGCCCCAGACCTTCAGCATCCCCATGCTGATGGAGCAGGGTTTCTCCACCACCTTCCAGATCTGGGTTTTCCTGGCCTTCTTTCTGGCTTTTGCCATCAAGGTGCCGATGTTTCCCTTCCACACCTGGCTGCCTGCCGCCCACGTGGAAGCACCCACCGCCGGCAGTGTGATCCTGGCCTCGGTACTGCTCAAGATGGGAACTTACGGTTTTCTGCGCTTCTGTCTGCCGATCACCCCGGAGGCCACCCTTATCTTTATGCCCTATATCCTGTGGCTGTCGATCATCGGCATCCTCTACGGGGGGTTCACCGCCCTGGCCCAGGAAGACATGAAAAAACTGATCGCCTATTCCAGCGTCGGGCATATGGGGTTTGTCACCCTGGGGATATTTGTGCTTAACACCCAGGGTGTTGAAGGGGCGATTCTGCAGATGATCAACCACGGGATTACCACCGGCGCCCTCTTCTTCTGCGTGGGAATGCTCTACGAGCGGACCCATAGCCGGGAGCTGGCCCTGAACGCCGGGGTCGGCCGATTCATGCCGCTCTATGTGGTCTTTCTCGGCTTCTTCTCCCTCTCCTCGCTGGCTTTTCCCGGCACCAACAGCTTTGTCGGTGAACTGATGATCCTGGTCGGCGGATTTAACCACTCGATTCTGCTGGCCGCCTTTGCCATCCCCGGCGCGGTGCTGGCGGCGGCCTATATGTTCCGCCTGCTGCAAAGGGTGATTTGGGGTGGCACCGATAATCCCAGCCATCATGGCCTTTTGGATATCAACGTTCGCGAGATCGCGGTCCTGGCTCCGTTGCTGCTCTTTGTTTTCTGGATCGGTCTCTCACCCGCACCCTTTCTGGAGGTGATGCAGGTCAGTGTTGCCCATCTGCTGGAACAGGTCGGGGCCGCCAACGGCGGCATGACTCTGAGCCAGTTACTGCTGCCTTAACCCCATGAAGCGAGAATAGGTCGATAAATGAAGGTTCTTCTCTTTTTACCTGAACTTTTTATGCTCCTGGGCATCCTGGTGCTCTTCAACCTGAGCGTGGCCAGGGCCGATGGACGACAGGCACGAACCGCCGCCCTGATTTTCGCATTTGGCACGGTCCTGCTCAGTTTTTTCTGCTTGGGCCAAGAGGGGACAATCTTTTTTGCCGCCTATCAGGTCGATCTCTTTTCGCAAGTCATCAAACTGATTTTGTCCTTGGGCCTGAGCGCCGTCCTGATCATTGGCCGGAATCCCAAGGACATCGAGGACTCGATTCGGCCCGAGTATTACCTCTTCTTGTTGGGTTCGACCACCGGCCTGATGATGCTGATCAGCAGCGCCGAACTGCTGACCATGTTCATGGCCCTGGAACTCTCCTCCTTCTGCCTCTACCTGCTGGTGCCGATGCGTGATGACCGCCAGGGATTGCGTATTCAGATGGAAGCGGCGGTGAAATACGTAATTTTTGGGGTGGTAGCCAGCGGGGTAATGCTGTTCGGAATGAGCTATCTCTTTGCCATGAGCGGCAGCACCCATTTCAGCGTAATGCTGCCCGCCCTGGTGGCAATGCTGGACAACCCGGCGGTCATGGTGGGGGTGGTGATGGTAATGGCTGGATTTTTTTATAAACTTGCCATCTTCCCCTTCCACTTCTGGGTACCGGACGTTTACCAGGGGGCCTCCAACGAAACCACCACCTTCATCGCCTCGCTGCCCAAAATCGCGGCCGCGGCCATGCTGGTCAAGATCTCCACCCTGGCGACTCCTGGCAATAGCACCCTGGTCAGCCTGCTCACCGTCCTGGCCTTGCTCTCCATGTTCTACGGCAATCTCTCGGCCTTGGTGCAGAAGGATATCAAGCGGATGCTGGGCTTTTCCGGGATTGCTCACGCCGGCTTCATTCTGGTGGGCGTGCTCACCTTTGGCGAGGCCGGTTATGCCGCCGCGCTTTACTACGCCACCGGTTACGTGGTGATGAGCCTGGCCTGCTTCCTGGTGATCTGTAATGTTTCCCGGGACGGTGAGAACGTCAGGATCGATGATCTCAGCGGCCTGCATCAGAGGGCCCCGCTGCTGGCCCTGATCCTGGCGGTGGGAATGTTCGCCTTGGCCGGCATTCCCCCCTTTGTCGGTTTCATGGGCAAGTTTATGCTGCTGACCAACGCCTTGAGCCAGGGCTACCTGATGCTGGTAATCCTGGCGGCGATCAATACCGCCATCGCCATCTACTACTACCTTTCGGTGGTTCGGGTGGCCTATACCACCGAGCCGGAAAGCCCGGCCGCTATCCAGCTCGATGGTTCCACCAAGATTCTGGGTATCGCCCTGATCCTGGTTATTATCGCCTTGGGCGTTATGCCCGGCCAGGCCTTGGATCTGGCCGCCACCGCGGTCCGCACTCTCCTTTAGCCGCAGGGCTTCTGGCAGCACCAAAATAGAGTATCGGCGACAATATGGTTGACGGCAAAGCCCGACCTTGCTATATTGCCGCCGTCTTACATTCCCGGGTAGCTCAGCTGGTAGAGCAGGTGGCTGTTAACCACCCTGTCGGGGGTTCGAGTCCCTCCCCGGGAGCCAAAGCGGCAGCAAAAGGTCCACGATCTATTTCGTGGGCCTTTTTTTATGTTCTAAGCTGGAGCGCGTCCGCGGACGGTGTGGACTTTGCCTTGACGATTTGCCATTTTTACGGTCAACTAGCTCTCTTAGGCCACAGTGATTAAACTGGCAAGCGCCGACGAGAGATTAACCAGGGGAGAGCAAAATGGAGAACAATGATTCCTCTTGGGGCTGGAGTGAAGAGCTGGGGGTTTCTCTGCTCAGCAAACTGAAAGAGGACCTTAAGCAGGCGGTTCGCAGCAAAGACGAGGACCGCAAAAACACCATTCGCCAAATCATCAGCGAGTTTCCCAAGTTGACGGTGCCGATAACTTTAGAGTCGGGCAAAAAGAGTACCCGGCTCAAGAAAGATGATGAAATCAGCGACGATGACATTCTGGGGGTAATCGGCGGCCTGGTGAAATCGGAAAAAACCACTCTAGAGCTGCAGAACAGGGGGAGTTCTCCCTACCTGGAGATTCTCCACACCTACCTGCCCCGACCGGTCAATGAAGAGGAGATCAGATCCTGGGTCCGCGCTAACATCGATCTGCGCAGCTTCAAGAGCCCGATGCAGGCCATGGGACCGATCATGAAGCATTTCGGCAAGAAGGCTGACGGCAACCTGGTGAAAAAGGTGCTGGCCTCCCTTACCCTTTAACGGTCCTGTTGTTGCTTGATGACCACCATTCCCTTAAGCCAGCTTCCCGTTTTGAGCGCCAGGGAGGGAATGGTCCGCCGTGGGTCGGCTGCCTGGACCCGGGCTTTTTTCGATCTCCTCTTCCCGCCACGCTGTCTGGGATGTCAGGCCCCCCTGCCCCATTCGCTGCCACCCCTGTTCTGTGGCGACTGCATAGGGCAGATCCATCTACTTGCTTCACCGCTCTGTTCTCGATGCGGGCTGCCTCTGCCCGGCGGAACGGGGGCAGATCATCACTGCGGAACCTGTCTGCGCAAGCCCCCCCACTACCAAAAGGCCAGAGCGGCGGTTTTTTACGATCCACCCATGGCCAAGGCTATTCAGGCCTGGAAATATGGCGGCGATCTGGCCGGACTGGCCACCTTTGCCGCCCTGGCCCGCCATGCTCCAGCCGTTGCTCAACTGGCTGTATGTGACTATATTCTGCCGGTGCCTCTCCACCTGAGGCGCCTGCGGCAACGTGGCTTCAACCAGGCCCTGCTCCTGGCCCGGATTCTTTTCCCCTGGAACCAAAACAAGATCCGGACGGATCTGCTGCTCCGGCAGCGCTGGACCGAACCGCAGACCGGCATGGATGGGCGGCGGCGACGCCTGAATCTAAGGGGCGCGTTCACCCTCCCTCAACCGGACAAAGTAAAAAACCGCCGAATTCTACTGGTTGATGACGTGTTCACCACCGGCAGCACCGTCAATGAATGCGCCCAGATGCTGGCCGCCGCCGGGGCTGCAACCATCGAAGTTCTGACCCTGGCCCGGGTAAGGGAGTAGGAGAAAAATGAAAGTTAACGGAGATCACTACCGGACCATCTGGCCTGATCCCACCGATTCCCGGGTGATTCGAATAATCGATCAACGCCGGCTGCCCCATTGCCTGGCGGAAGTTGAGCTGCGGACGGTGGATGATTTCGCCCAGGCCATTAAGGAGATGTACGTGCGGGGGGCGGGGTTGATCGGAGCCACCGCCGCCTTCGGCATCTACAGCGCCACCCTGGCCGCCCCTGCTGCCAACCCCTGGCCCTTTATTCAAAAGGCTGCGGCCACCCTGCTTGCCACCCGGCCCACGGCCGGCAACCTTGCCTGGGCGGTGGGCCGGCAGCTTAAAAACCTTGAGGGTCACGCCACCGTCCACGCCATGCGCCAAGCCAGCTTCTCCCTGGCCTGCGCCATCGCCGACGAGGACGCCGAGTTCTGCCGCCGGATCGGCGAACACGGCCTGGATCTGCTGCGAGAGATCAGCCGCCGCAAAGGGGGAGCGCCGCTAAATATTCTTACCCACTGCAATGCCGGCTGGCTGGCCTTTGTCGATTACGGTTCGGCAACCGCCCCAATCTACGCCGCCCACCGGGCTGGGATCCCGGTACATGTATGGGTGGACGAGACCCGCCCCTGGCTCCAGGGCGCCCGGCTTACCGCCTGGGAGTTGGCCGGCGAGGGCGTGCCCCACACCCTGATCAGCGACAACTCCGGCGGCCACCTGATGCAGCAGGGGGCGGTTGATCTGGTAATCGTCGGCACCGATCGGACCACCCGCTGCGGCGACGTGGCCAACAAGATCGGGACCTATCTTAAGGCACTGGCAGCCTATGATAATAACGTGCCCTTCTACGTCGCCCTGCCCTCCTCCACCTTCGACTGGCAAATTTGCGACGGCTTGCGACAGATTCCCATTGAAGAACGGTCCGGCGATGAGTTACGCTATGCGCATGGTTTAACCGATGGCGGCCAGGAGGGCCGGGTGCTGATCTGCCCGGCCAATACTCCCACCTTAAACCACGGCTTTGATGTCACCCCGGCCCGTCTGATCACCGGCTTGATCAGCGAACGTGGAATTATGCGGGCCGACGAGACCGACATCCTCAGACTTTACCCGGAGCATAAACCCCGATAAACCTTTTCTCGCGGAGGAGCAAATGGCTGACCAAACCCACCACCATCACGAACCGGAAGATCCCACGGTTTGCAGCAGAGTAGGCTATTTTTTTATCGCCGTGGTTGCCGCCCTTTTTTTGCTGGCTCTTTACAACTAACCGGTGGGTAGACGAACCAATAAGTTCGGCAAATCCTGCTTGACCATGATCGCTGATAGCGGTTAGAGTAGGGTTCGGACTTATTGTATAAACTGCAACTGGGAGGCAAAAGCGGTTCCGATATATCGAGCGACCTGCTAAGGCCATGAGATTAAAAACTTTTATGATAGCGGCTGGTTTTTGTGCCGCCTTGGCAGCTGCGCCGCCCCTTGCCCTGGCGGCTGACGGTGAGGCGGGGCGCGGTGCCCGCTTCTACACCCCTTTGCTCAGTCGCTTGGTTCCTGTTTTGAGTGGAGAACCCAAATCCCTTAACAGCTCTCCCTCCTCGGCCACTCGTTTTCATCTGGGTTTTTTTACAACCGAACTTAAATCATCCCATCTGACTGCCGCTGACCAGGATTCCAACGCCTCCTACCTGGCCCAGTTACCGGTACGCCAATCCACCACCGGCATCGCTGATTTGGGCTATGGATCCTACTACGGAACGACTCGGCTTGATGTGAGTCGTTTTACCAATACCGGCGACGGCTATTCCCTGACTCCCCAGCGCCCGGGTGAAAACCTGAATTTGAGTTTAGAGGCGGGGGGAAGGTATGACGACTTAAGTGCCGGGATGCTTTACGCTTATCGCAGCAGCTTCGCCCAACACGACCCTGAACCCGGCGTCTCCCCCTACCCCATGTATATTTTCACCCCGATTGGCAGTTATGATACCGGCTTGGACGAACGAAGCCATGACGGCCACGCGGTGTTTCTCTATCTGGGTTACAATCTTTCCGAGCAGTTGAACATCCGCGGAACCCTGGGCCTGGCGAAGACCAGCACCCGGTTCGGCGATGAGGGGAGCCTGCGGCCCGTGGAACAAAGCCGGCGTTGGGGGGTTGATTTGGCCGCCACCTACCGCTTGCTGGACAATTTGGTCTATGAGGCCCATTTGGGCTATGTAAGCATTGAAGACACCGCCGTTACCGCCGCTTCAACTCAGAACAGCGGCACCGACGCCGCTCCCCTCTCCTCCAGCTCCCACCCCGCCTCGCTTTATCAGATCGGTAGCCACATCAGGATGACCTTCTAAGTTTTATTCCCGCGGCAGCAACTCGTTGAAGAAGATGATCGAAGGGTATTTGCGGGAAAATGAAACTGTGGTTCGGCTGCTGGCCCGGGCCACGTGGATCAGGTATGCCAACCCCGCCCGGTGGGCCGCCTCCAGCACCCGCTCGGTGTCGTCGGCCAGCATGGTCCGCCGGTTGTCATAGCCCAGCCGTTGTTGCAACAAGGGCCAGAAAGCGGCTTCCTCCTTGGCCAACCCAATCTCCTCGGCACAGACCACTTGGTCACAGTAGGGAAGCAGAGAGGCCCTGGCCATTTTAATTTGCAGGGTTTTGGGGTGGGCGTTGGTAACCAAACAGAGGTGCTTTTTCTTTTCACGACAAAATTTCAAAAAATCAAAAACATGAGGGTGAACAGCCACCAGGACATCCACCCGGCGCTTCAACTCGGGGATGTCCAGGCCCAGCACCTCCGACCAGTAGTCGAGGTTGGTCCAGGCCAGGGTTCCCTCCCGGCGCTCATATTCACGGCGCAACCGGTGACGGGCCTCATCAACATCAAGGTCGTGAACCAGGGCGTAATTTTCCGGCAGATAGGAGTGCCAGAAGTAGTCGTCAAAGTGGCGGTCCAACAGGGTTCCGTCCATGTCCAGCAGCACGGTATCGATCTGCTCCCAGTCCAGGTGGGGCTCAATTCTCTCCATGACCAGCATGGCGGCATCTCCTTGCAAAATCGCCATCGGTTTGTCGATCTCTCACGACAGGATCAGGGAGCCCCGCAGGGCGGCCACGGATTCCAAACGCTGGGCCCGCAGATAATCCTCGATCCCCCGGACAATCTCTTGGCTGGCGCCGGGGTTGATAAAGTTGGCGGTACCGATCTGGACGGCGGTGGCACCGGCCACGATGAACTCCAGGGCGTCGACCGCGTTGGTGATCCCACCGACTCCGATTACCGGAATCTTCACGCAGTTGGCCACCTGCCAGACCATACGCAGAGCAACCGGCTTGATGGCGGGCCCCGACAACCCGCCCACCACATTGGCCAGTTTGGGCCGACGGCTGCGCAGATCAATGGCCATGCCCAACAGGGTGTTGATTAGCGAAACGGCATCGGCCCCACTCTCTTCAATCGCCCGGGCCATGGCGCCGATATCACCGACATTGGGTGATAGTTTGACAATCAAGGGCAGACTGGTGGCCTGCCGCACCGTTGTGGTTACCGCCGCCGCCATGGCCGGGTCGGTGCCAAAGGCCACCCCGCCCTGTTTGACGTTGGGGCAGGAGATATTGACCTCCAGGGCGGCAATCCCCTCGGCCTGGTCCAGGCGGGCCGCCAGCCGGCCGTACTCTTCAATACTGTTGCCCAGAATGTTGACCACCACCGTGGCCCCGGCGCCTTGGAGCCAGGGAAGTTTGCGGTCCAGAAACTGCTCCACCCCGACGTTTTCCAGGCCGATGGCATTAAGCATGCCGCAGGGGGTTTCCACGATCCGGGGAGGAGGATTCCCCGCCCGGGGCTCAAGGGATATCCCCTTAACCACCACCGCCCCCAGCTGATGCAGATTGACAAAGGGGTAAAACTCCGCCCCATAGCCGAAGGTACCCGAGGCGGTCATTACCGGATTGCTCAGTCGCAGCGAACCGATCCGTACCGCGAGATCCGGCTGACCGTCGGCGGGGGAGATCCGCTCCACGGTTACCTGGGGGTCGGAATTGGTGCTGCTGTTTACCTTGGTGCTGGCCGCCATTTTGTCCACCCGGTCATGATTTTTTCCAATTAGCCCTGTTCAAGATGGCCACACGACATCGGTGGCCGCAAACACCGGCCCATCCTTGCACACATGCATGTAGCCGTCTGGTTTGGTTGATGTTTTAACCGCGCAGCCTAGACATGCGGAGATCCCACAGGCCATCATGGTCTCCAGAGAGACCTGGCAAGGCCACTGCCGAGCGGCGCAATGGGCCGCCACCGCCGCCATCATCGGCGTCGGACCGCAGCAGTAGACCTGATATTTATCCCGGGTAAGATGGAGGGGAAGCAGCTCGGGGATCAAACCGCCATGGCCCAGGGTACCATCGTCGGTGGCCAAATGGGGTTGCAACCCCATCATCTCGAATTCACGCCCCAATTGGCGCAAATCGGCGGCCGTTCTGGCCCCCAGCAGTACGACGATCTCCGCCGGAGGTTCGGCCCGCCGCAACA